>JAOZQV010000469.1 GCA_029932035.1 Deltaproteobacteria bacterium
ATGAAAGAGGATCATGTCAATATTATTGTTCATGGACATGAACCGGTTTTGTCCGAGATGATTATAGCCGTGTCAGAGAAAGAGGAGATGATCGAATATGCCAAGAAAAAGGGCGCAAAGGGGATTCAACTCTCGGGCATCTGCTGTACGGCCAACGAAATGCTTCAACGTCACGGGATTCCTTTGGCCGGGACATTCCTGCAGCAGGAACTCGCTATAATAACAGGCGCCTGCGATGCAATGGTGGTGGATATCCAGTGTATTATGCAGAACCTTGCCAACGTGGCCAAGTGCTTCCATACCAAACTGATCACCACTCACCCCATCGCGCGGATGGAACAGGAAAATGTGATCCATATTGAGTTTGATGAGCATCATGCGCTCGAAGACGCCGAACGAATTGTTAAGATGGCCATTGACAACTTTCAAAACCGCGGGGCAGAGGTCATGATTCCGAAGCATAAAGCCCCTATTGTCGCCGGTTTTGGCGTTGAATCCACAGAATATCATCTCGGCGGTTCTTTCCGGGGAACCTACTATACGCTTAATGATAATATAATCAACGGGCGCGTGCGCGGTGTTGCCGGTGTTGTAGGATGCAACAACGCGAGGACAAAACATAACCGTGATCATGTAGAAATCTGCAAAGAGCTGATTAAAAACGATGTGCTTGTCCTTACAACGGGCTGTACGGCCATCGCCGTTGCAATGGCCGGGCTCCTTAGTCCTGAGGCCGCTGCAGTGTATGCAGGTCCGGGTCTTGCAGAGGTTTGTGAAACCGTTGGTATTTCTCCGGTGCTTCATCTCGGTTCCTGTGTCGATAACAGCCGTATTCTCCTTGCAGCGACAGAGGTGGTCAAGGCAGGCGGTCTTGGCAACGATATCAGCGAATGGCCGGTGGCAGGAAGCGCTCCCGAGTGGATGAGTGAGAAGGCCATAAGCATCGGGCATTATTTTGTGGCGTCGGGTGTGTACACGGTATTTGGTGTCACGCTTCCCACGAGCGGAGCTCCGGTGTTTCACGATTATATCACCAAGGAATTTGAAAAAATGTATGGTGGTATGTGGGACGTGGAGCCTGACCCAATCAAACATGCCCATTTGATGATTGCTCATATAGATAAAAAGCGGAAAGAACTGGGTATAGACAAGGCCAGGGAGAGGGTCCTTATGGATATGGCAAGCCGCCAGGCCCTTGAGGCTTAAATACAGGGTAATGGGCTTTATTGAATTAAAAAGTGAGAATATGGATTTAAATAAATCCTCAACGAAGGAGGAATAAGATGTCAAGATTAGTAGCATTTGCAGCCATACAGGGCGGCTATAAAGTAGTTTCACAGGCCGAAGGGGCGTACCAGAAGGCCCTTGATACATATGATGCGAGCACAAAGGTGGGTTTTCCAAACACGGGTTATTTTCTGCCGGTTATCTATTCCCTTTTTGGGATAAAGGTTGAGACCCTTGAGGATATGCAAGAACCCTTGGAAATTGCACGGGGACTTCTTCCGCCACATATCAAAAACAAAAACTGGCTCCCTTTCCTCGGTCCTCTACTCGACGCGGGGATGGCGGGTATCATATCTTATGAAATTATAGAGGGTTTGAGATATCTCAATGACCCTGATTTTTACCTTCATGCTGAAGATCCGGATATCGATGCCGGTAAGATCTGGCTCGGGGCCGCGGATGATGTGGTTTTAAGAAAAAGAGGAGTTGAGTTTGTTGATGGAAGCGCTCCCGGGTTTGCCGCTATTGTTGGATCTGCTCCTACTAAAGAGATCGCACAGATGATTCTTGAAGATTATCAGAAAAAGAGTCTCTATATATTCTGTGCTGCAAACCATAATGGCACCACATTGGTTGAACAGGCTATCGAAGCTGGCATGCAGGTGGGCTGGAGTACGAGAATTGTGCCTTTTGGCCCTGATATTTCATCGGCTGTTTTTGCCCTGGGCTTTGCAAACAGGGCCGCAATGGCCTTTGGTGGTATTGAGCCGGGCGACTATCGCAAGATACTGCTGTATAATAAGGATAGAATTTTTGCATTTGTGAACGCTCTTGGCGAGGTGGGAACTGAATGGGCGGTAGCCGCGGCAGGTTGTGTAAACTGGGGCTTTCCTACCTTGGCTGACACGGATATTACCGAGATCCTTCCCACGGGTATCTGTACCTACGAGCACGTGGTATCGCCCGTTTCCCATGATGAAATATGCCAGAAGTCTGTTGAGGTGAGGGGTCTTAAGGTTACCGTTTCAGAGATCGATATCCCCATGGCCTTTGGCCCGGCCTTCGAGGGTGAGCGGGTGAGAGGCGCTGATCTCCACTGTCAGACAGGTGGTGGCAAGGCCCAGTGCACGGAACTGGTTAAGATGGCCGAGATGAATGAGATCGAAGACGGGAAGATAGAGATAATCGGTCCGGATGTTACGGATGTGAAGGAGGGAGAAGCGTTTCCCTTGGGGATATATGTCCAGATTGCAGGCCGTGAGTTCCAGCCCGATTTTGAGCCGATCATTGAACGTCAGATTCATCATCTGACCAACTATATCCAGTATGTCATGCATATTGGACAGCGTGATATTTCATGGATACGGATCAGCAAGACTGCCATGGAAAAGGGTTTTTCCATTAAACATCTCGGAGTGGTACTGCACGCCAAGTTCCATCAGGATTTTTCAAATATATTAGATAAGGTACAGATAACCCTCTATACAAAGAAAAAGGATGTTGATGCACTGACAAAAAGGGCGAGGGCCGAATATAAGGAGAGGGATG
>JAOZQV010000470.1 GCA_029932035.1 Deltaproteobacteria bacterium
ACGAGGAAATACCGCCCCAAAAGATCAAACAGCTGCGTGAGGAGGCGCATATCAGTCAAGCCGTTTTTGCCGCCGTGCTGAACACCAGTTTGTCCACCATTCAAAAGTGGGAGATCGGCGACAAGAAACCCAGCGGCCCATTCCTTAAGCTAGGGCGTCTAAAACAACGAAAAAACGTTACCCGGTTTTTGGATTTGAATTTTTTGGGCTACGTCAATTGAGCGCTGAGAGGCCCAAAGAATGGCCGTCTAACGCGGATTCAGCTTTGTTTTCGCACCCAACTGGGGGGACACTGATATTTCCATAAGCATATGAGATGCTAGGAATTTCCTGATTTTTTGATCGGTTTTTAGCCCTCGGAATCAACTCGAACCTTCGATCGGACTGATAGGATGAGAGATTATTAAGACAACCGGGATTTGGCAGAACCTCCCGCCTCTGCTTAACCAACGATGGAAAATCGCCTATGGCTTCTTGTTGCTGCCGAACGCTTATTTCGAGGACTCTTCGCGCATCTTCCTCTGTTACTTGGCCGCACATGGCGGGGATGCGAGTCGCGATACGATTGGCGTCCTTCACTTTGCTCGCTCCAAGCGTTTTCACAGTCCCGAACAAGGATTCCACCGGGTCGGAGCTGATCGGCAGGCCCGTTTCGCCCAAACCGAGTTCCTCAGCAATATCGAATTGGGTTCTCATCCAGCTTTTGAATCCAATATGCACCGGCGAGGACGGCGGGATAGTTTCCATTAAGACTCCACATTCCTTGGCGGTTTCGTTGCTAAGCCCCCTGGTTTTGAGAACTTTCTGACATTCCAGGAGCGGGACAGCGTCGCGCAGGAATCTGGAAATAAAGGATTTGCAGGCGGGAAGTTGATTCATGCTCGCCCGCAGCTTTGCCAGAAGCGACCCGTTGGCAGCTCGCCCCACCGGAGAGTGTTTGAGCAATTGGTCAGCCCACACAACGAGGCGATGAAGATTCATAAACCTGGCTTTGGTCGATACTTTGGGGGGGGCGAGACAGGCGAGAATAGTTTGCTTTAGTTTTCCAGACGCCTTGCCACATGAAGAAATGAAGGTGTCAAATAGGGGATGATCGCTGTATTCGTGTTTCAGGAGATTGGCGACCACATGAGACACATCGTCGATAGAGCGGATGTGACATAATCGTTCGCTAAGTACTCTCACGGCTTTAGCAAGGTCCGTCCCCCCGTCCTTGAGAAAAGCAACGGGGCGTCCTAAAATCTTGATTACCCTGGTTAGAAAATCTGCTATACCGTCGCCAGTCCACGATACAGAGACACTAACTGCAACACAGTGAACGTTTTGAAAGCCAGGCGCTCCCGTGTTTAAATGGTGATGGTCGGCTTTGACAGCTAATACGGCAAGAATCTTTTCCGCCCCCAACGCAATGCTGGTATCGATCATCCAAATAAAGCCGTTGGAAAACGGGTCTCCGGAAACGTAAGTTCCAACCAGGCGATCGGCATTTTGGATGCGCGCTATGGACATTTTTTGGACCCAGTTGATGACAGTCTGAGGGCATGGCGCTTTTATCAGACCGAGGTAACCGCTCAAAACACCAAGGACTCTGGACACAGCCCGGAATCCGATGTGAGCCTTCTGGAAAAGCTGAAGGGTTATAAGAACAAGATCCTCCTTGCAGCGTACGGCAGGTGCATTTTCCTTGTTTTCTAGCTCCTTTAGCCTGGCTTTAGCAATTCTTGCCTCCTCTTTAGAGGCATCGCGCATTTTTTTAATGCGGGAGTTCTCTCGGCGGACGTACCTGAGTTCGTCAGCACGCTCGGTCGCTTTGCCCCGCCAGTCACCTCGGCTTTTGATTAGCCTGGAATATTTACTTATGTTCTCAATCTCCTTTCGATTTTTCCTGAAAGTAGACAGCATTTGTTTGGTATTGTACACTATTTTTTTTCAATAACTTTAACTACCGATTTATTAGTCGTTTGATAAACACAAGAGACATTTTTTTTGTTAAATACATATTTTATTTTCCAGTATGAATTAGCGAGTCGCTATAGATTAAACGCCTAAAACAACGAAAAAGAGGTTCTCTGGTTCTTGGCTTTGAATGCGGTGTTATCTGAGTCCTACGATGTTCTGTAGATGGCTGCCTGGGAAAAGGTAGCGTGATCAACAGGGTTTGTTATTATGAAGGATAACTATTTAAAATTAAATAATATTTTTGATTTATAAATCGGCTGTGACACTCAAAATTAGGCCGAGGCTTTAATCGTCCATCCAGATGCTGTATAATCCCTCTGACCTTCCAGAAGTAAAGAGGGCCATTTTCCGCGCAAAAAAATCAGCCTGAAAAGGCGGTTTTTAGACGCCCTACATCTATCCTGACACAGGGGGCAGTGGTATGCATTGTTAGCACCAGCTTTTATTTCCAAATAGAAAAGCATGCTAATATAAATAAAGATCTCTATCAGGCGTTCCTTTAGGAACAACTTTCATTTCGTCCACATTACCATCATACTTATATTCCCAATCAATTCCTTGACTCTCATAAAAATGAATGTGCAAATCATCGGCGTAACCCAATTCAAATAGCTCATCATGGGAAATTGCAGATGAAACCCCATAGCGTTTGGAATACGATGCTAGCAGATCCTTCGGGGTTTCTTCAGAAAGCCATACTTCGGCATCCTTCATCCGGCTTTCGGTATCAAATTTATTTTTGATTTTTTTCTTTTTTCTCTTTTTCATATTAAATTATCCTATGACCGCAAATAACGGA
>JAOZQV010000002.1:0-17049 GCA_029932035.1 Deltaproteobacteria bacterium
CGAGCGCCTTTTCGTCTCGTAAAAATCAGAGCCATGCTGTCTCCTCGGTTGAACGAGTTGCGAGTTGCGGGTTGCGAGTTGCGGGCGCCTGGATTGATGATTGTTGATTGATGATTGTCGATTGAAAAGCTAAGGGTCTCTCAGCATCCAGTATCCAGTAAAGAAAGATGTTCGTAATTCGGGATTCGATTGTTAAAGAAAATAATCGAACAACTAACAGCGATTGACGAGTGACGAAGGAAAACCAGCATTCCCGCCCTAAATCTAGGCAAGGCAGGATTTCCGCTTCACTACAACCAGCATCCTGCATCCAGCTTCACCGGCACCAATATTCAATATTCAATAGTCAATAGTCAATTTAAGACAGTTCCCACGCCCTGTGCCCTAACAGCCCATCAACCTCGGCAAGGAGTTCGTTGCAGGGAAGGACATTGAAACGATCATGAGCAGAAACCATCACCTCTTCTCCTTCGGACACGCTCACCTTGAAAATAAGTTTGCACTCTCCCGGATATTTGAACACAATATCCCGCAGGTCTTCCAAAACCTCCCTTGAAGGACCTCCATTTTTCAAATGGAGCGTAATGGCCCTTACTGAATTCAGCTTGAGAGAGGTTAAGGTCTCAATCTCTTTTGCAAGTATCTTGGCCGCACTATCCCCTATTTCCGCACCCCCTGTTATGAGGAGGGGTTCATCACCCTTGAGGAGCGGAGACACTGCCGCAAAGAGATCCGGGAATATGACCACTTCTGTAGAGCCGGTCAGATCTTCAAGGTGAATAATGGCCATTTTGTCACCCCGTTTGGTGCGCTTTATCTTCAGGCTTTCTACAATACCGGCGATCTTGACCAGGGCTTTGTCTTTCTGAGCAGGGAGATCATGAACAAGGCAGGTTGTGAATCGCTCTATCTCATCATGAAAGCTGGCTAAGGGATGTCCTGTAATATAGAAACCCAAGGCCTCCTTCTCCCTCCTTAACGTCTCTCTTTCATTCCATTCGGCTATCTCAGGAAGTTCAAGGAGCCCCCCCGATTCTCCGTTTCCAAAACTCAAAGGGCCGAACATATTCAGTTGATTGGGGTCGTGATTTGCGCCGCAAATCCTTAACGCATCATCAAGACCGGCAAAAAGCCTGGATCTGTAAGCCCCCGTAAAATCAAATGCACCGCACTGGATCAACCCTTCAAGGACCCTTCGGTTGACCTTGGACCCATTAACCCGCCTGCAAAAATCGAGCAGATCGCTGAAGGGTTCATGGCTGTCTCTCTCTTCAATAACCAATTCCACCGCCTTCAGACCAACATTCTTGACCGCAGCAAGCCCAAAACGGATTTTCCCCTCCACCACTGAAAAGTCGGCCTGACTCTCATTGACATCCGGGGGGAGAATCTCAATCCCCATTACCCGGCATTCCGCGATGTTCTTGATCGTCTTGTCCTGATTGCCCATATCCTGGGTCAAAAGGGCGGCCATGAACTCCACAGGATAATGGGACTTGAGATAGGCCGTTTGATAGGCGATCATGGCGTAGGCCGCAGAATGGGATTTGTTAAACCCGTAACCACCGAACTTATCAATAAGCCCAAAGAGCTTCTTGGCCATCTTAGGCTCAACCCCGTTGGCAGTGGCCCCTTCTACAAACTTTGCGCTATGTTTTGCCATGAGTTCGGGTTTCTTTTTCCCCACGGCCTTCCTGAGTTCATCCGCCTCTCCCATGGTGTATTTAGCGAGGACCTGGGCGATCTTCATAACCTGCTCCTGGTACAATATCACCCCGTAGGTTTCCCTCAGGATCGGTTCAAGTTGGGGAAGAAAATAGTTGATCTTTCCCCTGCCATGCTTTCCGTTGATAAAGTCATCGATCATATTGCTCCCCAACGGTCCGGGTCTATAGAGGGCCATCAGGGCTATCATATCTTCAAAGACCTCTGGTTTGAGTCTCCTTAAAAGGTCTTTCATGCCGGAGCTTTCCAATTGGAATACACCGGTTGTTTTGCCATCAGAGCATAGCTGATAAGAGGCCGAATCATTAAGAGAGATCTTACCCAGATCTATCCGCATGTTAGTGGTCTTTTCAATCAACCGGAGGGCCTCCTTGATCACCGTCAAGGTTTTCAGCCCTAAGAAATCAAATTTGATCAGACCTAACTGCTCAATCTTTTCCATGGTGAACTGGGCCATGACCTCGCCCTTAGACCCCGCATAAAGAGGGAGGTATTCCACGAGGGGCCTATCCGCAATAACCACACCGCATGCGTGCGTGGACGCATGCCTCGCTAAACCCTCGAGGATGCGGGATATCTTCAGGAGCCTTTTGCCAGGGCCTTCTCCCTCTTCCAATGCCCTCAGTTCCGGTTCTTCCCGAATAGCCTGGTCCAACTTGACGCCAGGCCCCTCAGGCACCAACTTGGCAATACGGTCCACCTCTCTTAGAGGGATGTTGAGGCTGCGGCCGACATCCCTTATAACCCCCCTCGCCTTCATGGTGCCGAAAGTAATGATCTGGCTCACATTGTCCCGCCCATACTTTTCCGCCACATACTGAATGACCTGATCCCTTCCGTTGATGCAGAAATCGATATCTATATCAGGCATGCTTATTCGTGCAGGATTGAGGAATCTCTCAAAGAGGAGCCCATATCTTATGGGATCGATGTCTGTTATATTCAGACAGTAGGCCACCAAGGAACCGGCGGCAGAACCCCGGCCGGGGCCTACAGAGATATCATTCGAAAATGCGTATTCGATAAAGTCGGCCACAATCAAAAAATAACCGGCAAAATCCATCTTGAGGATGACAGAGAGTTCAAAATCGAGCCTTTCGCGGTATTCGGCTTTAACCTCTTCGGAAAGGGGGCCTTCCTCCTCCTTCTCGGCCAATCTCCTCACAAGACCCTTCTCTGCGTCACTGATCAACATGTCATTGAGACTTCGGTCTTTCGGCACCTGAAACTTCGGGAATTTGTATTGACCGAAACTCATTTCATACTCGCAAAGCCCTGCCACCCGGACGGTATTGTCCAAGGCATCCTCATAACCTTTCAAGCCCTCCTCCATTTCCAGCCGGGACTTGAAATAAAACTCGTCAGAGGAAAACTTTAGTCGCTTCTCATCGTCTATGGATTTCCCTGTCTGAATACAGAGAAGGACGTCGTGTGCTTCCGCGTCCTCTTTGTTCAGGTAATGGCAATCGTTTGTGCCGATTAGGGGGATGGAAAGATCGTGGGAGATCTCTCTGAGCCCACGGTTTACCTTTTTCTGATCAGACAGTTTATTGGCCTGAACCTCTAAGTAAAACCGTTCATTATCAAAAATAGACGCCATCTCCTCTGCCTTTTCCTTAGCAGACTCAATTTGTCCGGTGTTAACGAGATAAGGAACAGGCCCTTTAAGACAGCCCGAAAGGGCGATAAGGCCGGAGTTATATTTCCTGAGAAGTTCCATATCCACACGGGGACGGTAATAAAACCCCTCGAGGTGCCCTAAGGTAACCAGGGCGCTCAGGTTCTTATATCCATCCTCGTTCATAACGAGAAGGGTCAGATGATATGCAGCAGGTCCCCCGCCTGGTGAAGGGGAGCGATCCCGCCGGTCCCCGGGGGCCACATATATCTCACACCCGATGATAGGTTTGATCCCGGCCTTTACTGCCTGATCATAGAACTGCACGACCCCGAACATATTTCCATGATCAGTAATGGCCACGCTATCCATCCTTAGAGCGCGGACCTTGTCTAACATCCTGTCAATCCGGATAGCGCCATCCAAGAGGCTGTATTCGGTATGCACATGCAGATGAACAAATGGTGAATCAGTCACTTTATCCTCTCTTAGCCTATTGTAAGGTATCAATAAAATATGATACGATAAACATGCAAAATCATCAAGAAGGAAAAGACAAATGAGCACAGACCAGCAACACACTTCAAAGAGCTGGGGACACAGGCTGAGACAGGAAAATCGTGGCCTGAGAGAGAAAATAGCCCAGCAAAAAAAAGAAGTTAGGCTTTTGCAGAAAGAGTTGAAGAACACCTGGAAATTGATAAGCGATGTTCCGGCAGCCCTTTTCCTCGTACAAAAGGGAAAGATCGTTTTTGCCAATCAGACTGCCTGCAGAGAGTTAGGATATACGCCCAAAGAGATCTCTGTCAAAACACTTCCGGATTTGCTTCACCCTGATTCAATTTCATTTGCAAATGCGCTACAACAAGAATGGTCGATGGACCAAATCCTACCAGACCAAAATGAAACCTTTCTTACAGCAAAATCCGGCCAAACCCTATGCTACGAAGTCCGGGCCAATAAAATCAGGTATCAGGGCAAAACGGCCTTTCTGCTCAATATGCTCAACCTTGATCAAAGAAAGGCCCAGGAAAAACGACTTGGACAATCCGTTAAAACAGAGGCCCTTGTCAGGATGGCTTCCGGTTTCAGCAGGGAATTGGAAGACTCCATGATCCTTCTCGGGGAGCATATCCAAGAGGTTCAAGGCCCTGAATCCCATGATAATAGACTCCTCCGATCATTGGGAAGGATTGAAGCTGTTAGAGAAAAAGGCGCCTTCCTCTCCAACCATCTCAATTGCCTTACAAGAACTGAATATGATCCATCGGAGATTGCTCTTCTGGACCTGAAAAAGGTTCTCAAAAAGGCGGTTAACATATCCCATCCCAAATGGACGGCAGGGTCTGAATCTAACGCTGATAATATCAACATCAGAACTTACCTTAGGGCATTAGCCCCGGTATATGGCTGCAAAAGAGAGTTGGAGGATGTCTTCGTCAATATAATTCTGAACGCTATCGAGGCCATGCCGGGGGGGGGAGAAATATATCTTACCACAGAGGAACATTCGGGACTGGCCCATATCTATTTTCAGGATAACGGGACAGGGATATCTGACGGAATCATTGATAAAATTTTCGACCCGTTTTTTACTACCAAAGATGGCGCGCGAAGGGGACTTGGCCTGACCCTTGCTCATGCCATTATTGGGAGGCATGAGGGAGATATAAGGGTCATCAGCCATCAAGACCGGGGCAGCACCTTCCTTATCAAGCTTCCCCTTGCCGAAAGTGCTCCCTTATTCAAGTGCAAAACCAGGAAAAAAGGGCTCAGGGACTCCCGCATCCTGATTATCGGGGAGGGGGGGGCCGTAATCGATATCCTTTCCCAGTTATTGACGGGCAAAGGCAGTACAAGCGCCATCGCCTCTTCCCACCATGAAACCCTTAAGCTGTTGAGGGGTAATAAATTCGATTTGGTTATAGCCGATCAGAATGTTCCCGATATAGAAACCAGCAAGATGATTCGCGATATAAAAAGGTTGCAGCCCGATCTTCCCATTGCCCTGATCAATGCCCGGGAAAATCCAGGGTCTCGGAATACACCCATAAAGATGGGGGCGGATGTGGCAATCGGCAGACCTCTAAATATGGACAGGCTCCTGTCACTTCTGTCCAGTCTCCTGGCACACGAGGTTCCCTATTGATGAGCAAACAGATGGAAACAGTTGGTACGCCTTTGGCGGAAAGGATGCGGCCAAAGACACTGGAAGAGATGATGGGCCAGGGACATCTCCTTGGTCCTGGCTCTTTTTTGGCCAAGACCTTAGGGCGCGGGCGCATATTTTCAGTGGTTTTCTGGGGACCGCCCGGTTCAGGGAAGACGACCCTGGCCAGAATCATGGGAAAGACCTCTCACTACCCCTTCCGTGCCTTCTCTGCGGTTACCTCCGGCATAAAAGAATTGAGGCAGATTATTTCTGAAGCGAGCGAGGAAAAAAGCCGATCAAATAAGCCGACCATCCTCTTTGTAGATGAAATCCACCGTTTTAACAAGGCCCAACAGGATGCCTTCCTGCCCCATGTGGAAAGCGGACTCATCATCCTGATCGGCGCAACCACGCAGAACCCCTCCTTTGAGGTCATCCCGCCACTCCTCTCAAGGGCCAGGATGATAGTACTCCACCCTTTGGGCAAGGATGATCTTAAGGCCCTCCTCCTACGGGCCATTTCGGACAAAGAACAAGGCTTAGGGGTACTAAATATTGAAATCACACCTGAAGCAATTGACCATATTGTCGAGCTTGCACAGGGGGATGCCCGGGTGGCCCTCAACAACTTAGAATCAGCGGTTTATTTTGCAATTGACGAGCACCCGGGCACCCCCATACGCATAGGTCTGAAAACTATTGAAACGGCTCTTAACAGGAAGGCATTGCCCTACGACAAGGATGGAGAGCAACATTACGACATAATTTCCGCCTTCCACAAAAGTCTGAGGGGAAGCGACACACAGGCATCAGTCTACTGGCTCTACAGGATGCTCATGGCGGGCGAAGACCCCCTCTTTATATGCCGAAGGATGATCCGCTTTGCCTCCGAAGATGTGGGATTGGCCGATCCCAATGCCCTCCCAACAGCCTTAGCCGCCTTTGATGCGTGGCATAAGGTGGGTCCTCCGGAGGCAGAATTGGCCTTGGCCGAGGCAGCCGTCTATCTCGCCTCGGCCCCCAAGAGCAATGCCCTTTATCTTGCTGAGAAGGCAGTCAAAGGAGAGATCAAAAAGTCAGGACCGCAACCCGTACCCCTGCATATCAGAAACGCACCAACTCAGATGATGAAAAAATTGGGTTACAGCCGGGGCTATCTTTATCCCCACAACTACCCAGGGGCCTGGGTTGACCAGGAATATCTCCCGCAAGATATAAAAAACCATATCTTTTACCGGCCCACACAGAGGGGATTTGAGGAGGAGGTCCGAAAGAGGATGGAAAGACTTTACAGGGCCAAACACAGCAAGAAGGGGGGATAAGCAAAAGGAATGAACCCACACTAAGCGGTGAACCGAGACCTTTGAAAATTGTTCTTGGATTCATACTCTTAATCATAATCTTAATCGTAATTATTTTGAGTAGGATTCTGATTAAGAGTATGAGAATAAGCTGAATGGTCGACGCTAAACCCAATCCCTAAACCCCTTTTCGTGCCCTTCGTGTGCTTGTAGAATCTCTGTATTACAGCGGGGGGGACCAGCGGCTGGCGGCGCCGTCGTATGACCAGCAATCCTGAAGCGCCTTCTTAGATGTGTACTGGGGATTTTCCACCCACGAGAGCATCTGTTCATGGGCATCGTTCAGTTTCTTGAATATCTCCTCATCCCCACCCACATCAGGGTGGTAGACCTTGGCCATTCTTTTGTAGGCCGTTTTTATCGTGCCCTCACAACCAACAGAAGTTAGATCGGTCGTCTGGAGTTTCAGAATCTGCAGACAACCTCTTTCCTGTTTAGACAGCCTTGGGCTGGAGTTCTTAGCCGGCCTGATACTGTTCGGATGCACACCCTTCTTGTAATTCCTGTTGACAAGGCAAAGAGATGCGTAGCTCCTTGATCGGTTGTTGTTAACGATATCGTGCCATTCCTGTCCGAACCGAATGACCAGGTTTTTCAGATCTTGGGCAGGCTTGTTCCCCTTGATCCTCCTGTGAACAAATCTGCAGATATGCTTGGACCAGACAGGGAACACATCCAATATCACCCGGTCATCCGTAAAGGAAAAGGCTGCATACCTGGCATTGACCGCCCTGAGCAACCCCTTTGAGAGGGAAAGGACCCAATTGGTGTACTCCCTGCACTCCTTGGAACAGTATCGTCTGCGGGCATCTATGTTGGGCTTGCCGCAGGCCAGGCATCTCTTCCCTCTTACAGGGGTAGGGTTCCTGACAATTCTCTTGTCGGTTGCTTTCGCGGTATGGGTTTTCATAAAATATACCCAAAGATATTTGAAATTAGAAATTAGATCGAATGCATCAAATCCTTCGTCCCCTAATTTCCAGTTTCATCCTTTGTACCCTAAACCGAGTTAATAATCAAGCACAGAGATCGTTTAATAGTTGAGTCCCGCCGCAGCCCTACACCTCTTCCGGTGTAAACGGGACCACCTCTTCAATCTTCAGCGCACCGCTAAAAAACATGGTCAATCTGTCCACGCCGAGGGCGATGCCCGCGGCATCAGGCATATGTTCAAGAGACCTTAAAAACCTCTCCGGCATCGGATAGGCCTCTTTTCCCTCTGCATCTCTTATTTGCAGTTCCCTTTCAAACCTGGCCCTCTGCTCAACAGGGTCATTTAACTCGGAAAACCCGTTGGCCAATTCCAGGCCTGCAATGTAAATCTCAAATCTCTCCGCCAGAGCCCTATTATCAGGCTTCAGCCTCGCCAATGCGGCCAGGGAAGCAGGATAATCATAGAGAAATGTTGGCCTGATCGTGCCCAGATTCGGTTCGATCTCATCTACCATAACCTGGTCAAAGCATCCCTCTTCAAGTGCCCTCTCAAGGGGGGTAGCGGCGTATCGATCAAAGGCCGCTTCAACCGAGACCCTCTCCCATGGCCTTTTGAGGTCGATTTTATTGGCTCGGTAAGAGATTTTTCCGCCCATATCAAGTCTTTGGGACACAAAGCGAATCAGAGCCTCGCACTCATTCATGAGGAACTGATAGTCTATACCGGTCCTGTACCACTCAAGAAGGGAAAATTCTGGGAGGTGGAGGTCCCCACGTTCGTCCTTTCGAAAACATCTGCTGATCTGAAATATTTTGGGGAAGCCGGAGGCTAACAACCGCTTCATGCACAGTTCGGGGGAGGTTTGGAGGTAGCGGCCGCCGGCGCGTATCGCATCGATGTGGACCTCCGGGGCGGGGGCGGAGATGAGCTGGGGAGTCTCTATCTCAAGATAGCCCCGCTCGACGAAAAACTCCCTGATCGATTGAGCCATCCGGGCGCGCAGGAGAAGATTCCGTTTCCGGGCGGCCAGTTTCATCTGCTCATGCCGGCGGGTCTCATCCCTTGACCCGAGTGACATACTCCCCGGTCCGGGTATCAATGGTTATCTTACCTCCCTCCTCGACAAAAGGCGGGACACGAAGCACATAGCCTGTTTCCAGTGTCACGGGTTTGGAATCACCGGCAACAGAATCCCCTTTTATCCAGGGGTCGGCCTTTGTAACCGTCAGATCGACAAAATTCGGCAGGGTGATCCCGATCGGTCTTTCCCTGAAAAAGAGGATGTCCACTTCCAAGTTATCCGTCAGGTAGTTTTTGGCATCGGCAACCTGCTCGGCCGAGAGGACGGACTGTTCATAGTTTTCCACATCCATAAACCAATATTCATCTTCCTGGTTATATAGATACTGCATCTTTCGCTCGTCTAAATCGGCCTGTTGAAAAGTGTCGCCGGATCGATAGGTCGGATCGATAATGACCCCAGTAATCATATTTTTCAATTTGCAGCGGTAAAGGGACTGTCCCTTCCCGGGTTTAGAGAATTGAAACTCCGTCACCACATACGGGTCATTATCGATCTGTATCTTCAAGCCCTTCTTCAAATCACTTGCACTGTACATTATCTGTTTCTCCGATATTTAATGCTTAAATGCCCTTTGTCCGGTAAAAACCATTGTCACCTTAGGGTCAGCCTCATTACAGGCCTCAATTACCTCGAAATCTCTCATGGATCCGCCTGGCTGGACTATTGCCCTGATCCCTTGTCGAATAGCCACATCCACCCCGTCCCTGAAGGGGAAAAAGGCGTCAGAGACCATACTGGCCCCGAGAAGACCCCCCTTCACTCTCTTGGTCTCCTGATCGACCTCTTCTAAGAGAGTCTTCTCTTTTTCACCTTTTTCAACCATCAATTCTAATTCTTTGTAGGAAAGGTGATGTTTTCTGAAACAGATCGCGTCGGCACACTTGGTATATGCCTTAAAGATGCCGATCTCGGCCACACCCACCCTGTCCTGTTCCCCTGTTCCGATTCCAACCGTCACGCCGTCTTTCACATAAATGACAGAGTTGGACGTAACACCCTGCTCCACCTGCCACCCGAATAACATGTCTTCATACTCTTCATCGCTTGGCTTTCTCTCAATGGTATAGGTCCTCCCCTGATACTCACTGCCGGCAAGGGTAAAGTCTTCGGAAGAGACTATTCGATTCATGGGGGACTGTTGGAGGATGATCCCGCCATCTATCAGGCTCTTGAAGTCCACAAACCTCCTGTGGGCGTATTCGGGCAGTCTGTCCATCTTAGGGATACGAATGATGCGGAGATTGCCCCTCTTTGACAGGATTCCCACACTCCCCTCCTCAAAATCAGGGGCCGCCACCACTTCCAAGTAGTTCTCTGACACCCGTTCAGCAGTCGCTAAATCAACCGGCCGGTTAAACAGGGCACAACCCCCGAATGCCGCAATACGGTCAGCCATATCCGCCTTTTCGTACGCTTCAACTAAGGCAGCGCCGTAAGCAACCCCGCAAGGATTGTTGTGTTTGACAATCACTACGGCAGGACCTCTATCAAGATATTTCATGATGTTCAGGGCATTGTCCACGTCGGTGAGATTGATCTTGCCCGGATGTTTTCCGCTCTGAAGCATATCTCCTTCTGTAATGGCGGAAACCAGTCCCGACCCCGGTTCTATGAACTGGCGCTCGCCTAATACAAGATTTCCATTGACAAGTTCGTAGAGAGCCGCCTCCTGGCCGGGATTTTCACCATAGCGAAGACCCTTTTCAATGATTTCGCTCTTTTCGTCAGGAATTTTCCAGGATCTCTTACGGTAGGCCAATACCTGATCACCAAAGGAGATGGTTATCTCTAAAGGGAAATGGTCATCCATAACGGTCCGGTACATCTTCTTCAGATCAGTCATATTTTTCTCCTCATCCCTTACGCCTTGCGCCCTGGGCCTTATGCCTCTCAATATACGCATAGGCGTTATGGTTGTGTATAGATTCAAAATTCTCAGACTCAACAGAAAACCAGGTTATATTGGGGTCATTGCCCAATTTAACCGCAATCTCCCTGACAATATCCTCTACAAACATCGGATTCTCGTAGGCCTTCTCAGTCACAAATTTTTCATCTTCCCTCTTGAGGACAGAAAACACATCGCTCGAGGCAGACCCCTCAACTAATTTGATCAGGTCTTCTATCCAGACAAATTTCTTGAATCTTACCTGTAACCGGACCTCCCCCCGCTGGTTATGGGCGCCAAAATCGCTTATCTCCTTGGAGCATGGGCATAGGGTTGTAATGGGAACACGAATTCCTATAACCAGATCGCTTCGCCTGTTTACAGACCCCTTCATGGTACACCTGTACTCCATAAGGCCATCAGCCCCTGTCACCGGCGCGTGCTTGCTGATAAAGTAGGGAAAAGTGATTTCCATGTGGGCGCTTTCTGCGTCCAGCCTCTTTTTCATCTCCTCAAGTATTTCTGAAAAGCTCTGGAGGGATATACGCCGGCTGTGCTCATTGAGAATCTCGACAAAGCGGCTCATATGGGTCCCTTTATAATAACGGGGGAGATTAACGTACATGTTGATCTCTGCAACGGTCTGCTGCTCTCCCTGGTCTTTATCGAGGACAGTAATAGGATATTTGATCCCCTTTACGCCAACCTGATCGATGTCTATATTTCGGTAATCTTTGTGATTTTGGATGTCTTCCATGCTTTGTATCTGTAGGGGTTCAGAGGTTCAGGGTTCAGGGGTCTCGATAGCCATGCACTATAACTATCCTGGTCCCAAAGTCAATAAGAACATGGCCCAGCCTCGGCATCCTTCCTAACAAATCAAGAGTAGGTTGCCTTTTTTGTGTATAGCCCTGTTTGCCTTTGTCTGTGTCTGTCTGTGTGGGTCTGTGGCTAATACGGCGCTCCATTCTCACTCCAAATATTCCTTTAATTTTTTACCGAGAGAATCGGGCCATACCTCCTCAAACAAAAAGGCCTTGACTTCATCCTTTGTAAGGCCTCTCATGATATCAGCAGGCAGTTCCCTTAATACCTCCATCCTCCCGGGTATCGGCTCATTTTTCGTATTTTTCTTCTCTTTCATCAGATTTTCTCCCCTTTCATCGTCCTGCGCAAGCTGTTTATCCACCACGAAGATCACGAAGAAACACGAAGCTATTGTTTTTTATTGAATTTCTTCGTTCCCTTCGTGATCTTCGTGGTAAAATATTCATTCCGCTATCTTCAGAAGCAGTCCTGAAACATGGGTCATCTCCTGGCTTTTTGAGAAATTACCCTTAACCTAAATAAGCCTCTTTCACCCTTGGATTTTCGAGCAGGGCTTGCGCTTTATCCTCAAGCACAACCTGTCCTGTCTCGATAACATAGCCATAATCGCCCAACTCTAAGGCGGCCTGGGCATTCTGTTCCACAAGGAGTATGGTCACCCCGTCATCCCTGATCCTCCTGATGATCCCCATAATCTGCTCTACCACAAGGGGGGCCAGACCCAAGGAGGGTTCATCCAATAACAGGAGCCTGGGTATCCCCATCAATGCCCTCGCAATTGCAAGCATCTGCTGCTCACCCCCGGAGAGTGTCCCGCCCATCTGCTCGCGCCTCTCTTTTAAAATCGGAAAGAGCTCAAAGGAATTCTCCATTGATTCGGCAACTTTCCTCTTCTCCTTCCTCAAATAAGCCCCCAACACCAGATTCTCCTTCACGGTCAGATCAGGGAAGATCCGGCGCCCCTCGGGCACCTGAACTACCCCTCGCCGTACGATCTCTTCCGGAGCCAACTTCTGAATAGGGTCCCCTCCAAACTTGATAGTGCCGGAGGAGATCGGCTGAATACCGCTGATAGCCATCAACGTGGTCGACTTGCCAGCCCCGTTCGCCCCTATAAGACAACATATGCTCTTCTCTCGAACCCTTAGGGAGATCCCTTTGAGGGCGTGTATCTTCCTGTAGTGACTGTCAACGTCTTCAAGTCTCAGCATGCGCCGTGCCCCCGCCTAAATAGGCCTCTATAACTTTTGGATTGGTTCTGATTTCATCGGGCTTTCCATCGGCAATGAGCACGCCATAGTCAAGGACATAGATATTATCAGCCAAATTCATTATTACCTTCATATCATGTTCGATGATCAGCACGGTAATCCCTTTTTCGCGGATCTTGAGAATAAGCCGGATCAACTCGGATGATTCTTGTGCATTCATCCCAGCCGCCGGTTCGTCAAGTAGGAGAATTTTAGGCTTGGATGCCAGAGCCCGGGCGATCTCTAAGCGGCGCTGCTCCCCATAGGCTAAGGCCCCGGCGAGATCAAAGGCCCGGCCATCGAGCCCAACAAAGCGAAGGTATTTAAGTGCCTCTTTCTCAGTCAACTCCTCTTCATCCCGCTGCGATCGGGTTTTGAGAAGGATGCCTAAGACCCCGGAGCGTATCTGAACGTGAAAACCGATCTTAACATTGTCTAAGACGCTCAAATTAAAAAAGAGACGGATGTTCTGAAACGTTCTGGCCATACCCAGACGACAGATGGCATCAGGCCCCAATCTGAACCCGTAGAGCTGGCGTACCTTGCGTAAGACTAACTGCAATATGAGATATATACTGAACGGCCCTGCGATAATGCCCCACGGAACGGCGAAATAACAAAGGGGAATGCCAGTCCCTATCATTGGACCGGAAGAGAGCAGGTGGGTCAACCACCAGATTGCAAACCAGAGGTCTGATATAAGAAAAACAAACATGAGACCCCATGCCCAGATCTGAAATCTCACAAGGCCTCGCACTAAGAGAAGACGTATGCTCAGGATAAAGATACCTAACAGAACCACCTCCACCTTGAAAAAGGTGTGCGGTACAAAGGAAGACCAGAATAGCGGTACCCAGATCAGCCCTAAGACAAAAAAGAGAATGGCACACCTCTTGATAAGCCTCCTCTTTGTCTCTGCAACCTCCGGGACAATCGGCCTTTCCTGGAATTCGATCTGACCGGCAGTGGAATAATAAAGGCTGGTGAGGCAGTTAAAGAGGGTGGTTTTTCCAGCGCCGTTAGGACCGATGATACCGACGATCTGACCCTGCTTTGCCTCGAGAGTTATCTCTCTCAAGGCTGACAACCCCCCGAAGGATTTTGAAAGTCTTATGATTTTGAGGATAGTGTTCATATTTCAAGCCGCTCCCGGGCAAGCTTGGCCTTTTTGGCCTGGGCCCGTTCAAAAGGGACAAGGCCTTCAGGCCGCCAGCGCATCATGAGCACAAGGACCAGCCCATAGATCAGATAACGGGCATTGAACAGGCCCTGGGGCAACACTGCCCGCAGGACTTCGGACAAGGGGATGAGGATCAAGGCCCCCAACATGGTGCCCGCAATGCTCCCCATTCCCCCAAAGACTATGAGACAAAGGATTAATATCGATTCCCAGAACTTAAACATATCCGGGTGAATAAACTTGAACCATTTTGCATAAAAGGCCCCGCCCATGGCGCCTATGGAAGCGCTGATGGCAAAGGCCGTGACCTTGTACCGGATTAAATTGACACCACAGCACTGGGCCGCAATCTCGTCCTCTCGTATGGCAAACCATGCCCGCCCCAAACGTGAATCCTGCAGGCGTGTAACCACCAGGAGGACTATCATCAGAAGTAGCAGTATCAGATAGAAGAACTCCCAGTCATGGGTAAGGGGATGGCCAAAAATGGAGGGGGGAGGGATGCCGGGAAGACCCATGGGGCCCCGTGTAAGCCAGAGTTCGTTTCTGAGGAGCAATACCACAAGTTCGGAAAATCCAAATGTAACAATGGCAAAGTAATCTCCGGTGAGACGCAGTGTAGGGGCGCCTAACAGGGTTCCCCAGAGGGCGCCGTTAAGTGCGGCTAACGGGAGGATGACCCAGAGACTGAGATCGTAGTGGATGGACAAGAGACCCGAAGTGTATGCCCCGATCCCGTAGAATCCAACGTATCCTAAATCTAAGAGACCTGTGAAACCGGGCACAATATTCAAACCCAAGGCCAGGATCATATAGAGGACCGCGGTAGTCAATATCCTGAGGATATAGTTGCTTGAGGCGCCGAGGGGGAGCCAGGGTAAGAGAACGGCTAAAAAAATCAAGCTCAGAAAAATAAAGCGGGGATCCTTTTTGTATAATTGCCACCGCATCAGACCTTCTCCCCGATCTGTCTACCGATAAGGCCTGAAGGCTTGAATAGTATGACCGCTATCATAACTGCGTAAGAGATGCCGTCCCTGTACTCTGACGAAATATATCCGGCCCCCATAACCTCGGCTATTCCCAACACCCCGCCCCCTAACATGGCGCCCGGGACACTACCTATCCCTCCAAGTACGGCAGCGGCAAAGGCCTTGATACCCGCGATGTATCCCATGGTGGGAAAGATGGCATTATAATAGAGCCCAACCAGAACGCCGGCCATACCACCCATTGCAGAACCTATGGCAAAGGTAAAGGAAATCACCCGGTTAACTCCGATCCCCATTAGGGCGGAAGTCGTCTTGTCCTGAGATACGGCACGCATAGCCGTGCCGATCTTTGTCTTGTGGATAATCAGATGAAGAATAACCATAAACAAAACAGTAATAGAAAGCATAAAGACCTGCATCCAGGTCATTGATACCTCGCCTATGCTCAATGCCGGTTTAAGAAAGATGGCGGGAAACATGTCCCTGGGATATGACTTGATCTGCGAGCCCCAGATCATAAGGGCCAGATTCTGAAGGAATATGGACATTCCGATGGCAGTGATGAGGGCGGCTAATCGAGGGGCATTTCGCAGGGGGCGATATGCAACAAAATCTAAAATAATCCCGAAACAGGCGCAAATTAGAATAGTAAGGATAAAAGCAGCAAAAAAAGGGATCCCTAAGACCGTTACCATGGTATAGGCAAGAAACGCGCCCAACATGTAGATCTCACCATGGGCAAAATTTATCAACTGGATGACCCCGTAGACCATGGTGTAACCCACGGCTATAAGGGCATAAACTCCGCCTAAGGTGATGCCATTCACTAACTGCTGGAGAAAAAGACTCGATTGATCGAGAAGACTTTCCACTTTTCACTGATCACTGCAATTGTTTCTCAGCGCTCACCCACTTGCCGTTTTTGATCTTCTTGACAAAGGCTTCTTTCAGACAGTCTCCGTTTTTATCAAAATAGGTCTTTCCGGCTACTCCATCATAGGCCTTGTCCTTTGAATCAATGGAGGCCAGATAGTCGCGTATCTTTTCCCTGTTCTGGCCCACCGCCTTTATTGCCTGAGCGCCAATCCCCACGGCATCGTAGGTGTTTGCGGCAAACCAGTTGGGATCCTTTCCGAACTTTTTCCTGTAGGCCTTAACAAAGCCTGCAGCCTGGGGGCCGGCCTTGTCCGGAAGAAATGGCGTTGTAACAAAAAGACCTTCTGTGTCAGGGTTCTTTACCATAAGGTCGTCATCGAGCCCGTCAGCCCCGAAGAAGGCGACGTTCTTCATGCCGAGACTCCTTGCCTGGGAGATAATGAGCGTCCCCTGGGGCGCGTACCCGGGGATAAATATGGCATCCGGTTTCATCATCTTAAATTTGGTCAGTTGGGGCTTGAAATCGGTGGTATCAGCGGTATATGCCTCTGTGCCCATGACGTTGATGCCCAACTTTTTTGCCTCTTTCATAAAGGCCAACATCAGACCCATTGAGTAGTCATTGACCTCATAAAATATAGCCACCTTTTTGTAGCCTTTGACGGTCTTGACGTATTTTGCCAAGAAGAGACCCTGAAAGTCATCTCTGTAGACATTTCGAAAATAATAAGGGCTCATTCTTCCGATACTGACATTGGTTGAAGCAGGAGAGATGGCAGGGAGTTTTGCCCCTCTGTAAACGGGGAGGGCCGCAAGGGTAGAAGAACTGCAGAGGTGCCCCACCACCACCGAGACCTTGGGGTCATTGGCAAGTTTGGTGGCAACCGTGGCCGCCTCCTTAGGATCACAAAGCTCGTCCTCTAAGACAATCTCCACTTTCTTACCGTTGATGCCGCCGGCAGCGTTGATTTCTTCTCCCTTCAATAACGCCCCGTTCTTCATCCCTTCACCAAATGACGCCAATGGGCCCGTAAATGGAGCGGCGATAGGGATTTTGATAGAATCTGCCCATACGACCCCGGTTAATAGAATCCAGGCAAACAAAAAACAGCATAATCTTTTCATGGCACCCTCCCCTTGGATTGAATATTGACTATTGAA
>JAOZQV010000002.1:17149-31686 GCA_029932035.1 Deltaproteobacteria bacterium
AACCCGTACTACGCCTTTCTCTTACGCACCCTGTCCTTGATCCTGTTTATATGGCCACGTCCCATACCCTTGACTTCGCAGCCCAGCTCGAAATACTCTTCGATCTTCCCGTCATCCAGGATCCCAAAGCAGTCCACAACCGCCAAAGGCCCGCCGGCCATCCTGACCACCTCTTTCGGATCCAGTTCTAAGTAGGGCTTGTGACGAACAGCAAAGATGACAGCATCTGATCCCTCCAATGCCTTGCCCAAATCTGCGGTCATAGAAAACTCAGAGAGGTGTTCCTGGTTGCGGAAAAACCGGGACCAGCTTGCGCCCACTGCTGGGTAGGAATCCTGTTTTTCAAGTTCCCACCAGTGTTGCACGTAGGCATCATGGGCCTTGATATCGGCCCCCATTTCAGTCAGTTTTCGAACAATGATTTCTGATCCGCTGTAGCGTGTATCCCCAACATCCTCCCGGTAAGAGGCCCCTAACAAAGTGATCTGCGAAGCGGCAACAATACGTCCCATATTTCTCAGGGCGTCACGCACCAACTGGGCCGCATGGAGGGCCCTTGTGTCATTTATGTTGATCGCCTCAGGGGTAATTTTGAATATGTCATTCTCAAACCCCATTAGATGTTTGTATGCCCAGACGCCTAACCCACCATCCTTGGGAAGGCAATAACCCCCTATTCCGGGTCCGGGAAACATTATATTGCTATGCGTGGGACGGACCTTGATGGCATTGATAACCTTAACAATGTCAACCCCGTTGGTCTCGGCAAAGAGACTCCATTCATTGAGAAAGGCCAATATGGTCGCCCTGTAGCTGTTTTCCACGATCTTACAGGTCTCGCTCTCGATCGGTCTGTCAAGCACTGTCAGGGGATACTCCTCCACATTGAGGACCTCTGACAGGAAACGGGTAACCCTCGCCCTGCTTTCCTGGTTTATCCCGCTGCACACACGCCAGAAATCCCTGACCGATCTCACATACTCCCTCCCGGGCATTACCCTCTCGAAGCTGTGCGCCAACAGCGGTTCATCATCAATCTCCCGTGCCTTAAAGCCCTTCTTTATGAGGGGATAGGCTATATATTCGGTGGTCCCCGGGGGCACGGTGGTTTCTATCAAGACCATACAATCAGGAGATATCTTTGTTCCAATTATCTTGAAACTCTCTTCCAATGCCCCAATTTCTGCAAAACCTTTCCTGAGATTACCCAATTCCTCCTTGAGAAAATCGCATTGAACA
The DNA here is from genome assembly GCA_029932035.1 of Deltaproteobacteria bacterium. GTDB lineage: Bacteria > Desulfobacterota > DSM-4660 > Desulfatiglandales > Desulfatiglandaceae > Desulfacyla. The sequence goes on from JAOZQV010000002.1 coordinate 18,389, forward strand.
TCTAAGACCAAAACGTCTGCCAATTTGAGGGCATCGTAGGTGAAGGTGGCAGTAAGGGTCTTCTTCTCGGTTACACACCGCTCTATCAGGGGGGCCACCTCCGGGTCCTCGGCCTTGACCGGGGATATGCCTCGATTAAAAAGTGGGATCTTCCAAAAGCTGCGGGGACTCGGCCTCTGCATACCGATGACGAACTTGTTGGGTTTCCCTGTTTTCTTATCCACGGAGTCGGCCACCACACCGGCCATAACAGCCCCAACAAATCCGAGACCCATAACCACTACTATCTCAAACCCCTCTTCACGCCGTGCCTCTACCAGCTCTTTTAATCTGTCGTATTCCTTTAGATTATCGTCCTCGGCAGGAAGGGCAAATCTCTCCCCATCCGGGCTTATCGAATATTCCATATAGTATAGTTGCCTCCTTGTTATTTGTTACTTGTTATTCGGCCTCTCTGACAAGTCTGAAACCGGTGGTTTGATACCTGTTGGCGGGGTTACTTAAATTTCTGTATGCACATCGACATCTTGCCCCTGGCCCGTACCAGCTTCCTCCCCTGCGAACCCTGTCAGATCCTGAGCTGGACCCTCTCGGGTCTACAACGGCATCTGTGCCATAACGTCCATACCAATCCTGGCACCACTCATAGACATTTCCTTCCATGTCATAAAGCCCCCATGCATTCGGCTTATAGCTCTTAGCAGGGGCAGGCTGATCAGCCGGCAAACCCTTCGATTTAACATAATTCTCACACACGTCCATTTTCAACGTGTTATTGCCGTACATGGCATCCTTGCAATCAATGGTCTTGCCCCAGGCATAGGCTGAGGTAGTCCCCGCCCTGCATGCGTATTCCCATTCCGCCTCTGTAGGGAGCCGATAGACACCCCCATTGAGGGCATTCAATTTCTCAATAAAATCGATGCAGTCCTGCCAGGAGACCTTCACCACCGGCATATCATCTGTCCCTTTTTTTCTGAAAAAAAATCGTTTTCCCATTACGGCCCGCCACTGTTTTACCGTCACTTCCGTTGTCTGCATATAAAAAGCCTGGCTTATGGTTACCTGACGCTCTATCTCGTTCCCTCTTCGATTTGGTTCATCCTGAGGGCTGCCCATTTTGAAGGCGCCACCCGGTATCAGCACAAACTCCATCCCAATGGAATTGGTTATGGTCTTTTCCAAGGCATTCACGGGAAGAGGCGAAAGAGAGTTAAATATTAAGGCTGCAAAAATCAGGATGGATAACCTCATTGAATATCTTAGTATATTAACCATTGGTGTCAGTGCCCCCTATCTGTAGGATTGCGGATTTAAACCGGAACATGTTTTAGTGATAAAACTAAGGCGCTTACATGGCTTATTCCTGTATCAACCTTCATACCAGGGTTATCAATGTGAGTACAAGTTCTTAGCATCGCAATGATTGTCGAAACTACCGTAATCGTTCAATTGCCGGTGAAGATATCAAAAAACATGGATGAGGGGAAGGGAAAAATACCAATGGGGGTTCCTATATCATCCCTGCAATCTCTTCAAGACATCCGCGAACCTTCGATCTTACATCTGCTAATCTGCCCGACGAGATTTTCCCGGTTCCCACCCCTGTAAAAAGATCCTGGTTGATCTCGATCTGAACAGCGAACTTCTCCCTGTCAGCAAATGCCTCGGCATAATGGGTCGAAATAAAACCGGCTGTGTAGGGGTCATTTATAGAAACAGAAAATCCTGCCCTTAAAAAGACCTGTTTCATCAAACTCAACGACCCTGAAGGGCAGGTAGTTTTTCCAAGGGCCGGGATCATCTTTCCCCTATGATCACCGTTGTTACTCAGGAGTATATCCTTCCTTTTCTTGCCAGCATCCGGGGCCTCGGAAGGACCGATACCGCAGAGGGAGTGACAGTCAATGAGACCTTTGATATACGGTCGCGCCAACGCCTCTCTCAGTCGATTGTGATAAGGCCGGTAATATTTCCGGAGACGGTCTGAGATTTCCTTTTCATCCGGGGCCCCATTCTCATGATAGATTGAACGTCCGAAATAGTCTATCCGCGCAATCACACCCTTATGATCCCGGCGCACGGGGTCTCTGTTCAAATCCACCACAAGTCTGCTCCATTGAGAGCACAAAATATCTTCCGCATCTAAAGTGGCAAAGATCTCTCTCGCCCCCAAATCTATGGAATCTGCTATTTTATCATTGCTGAGAACAAAGTCCGCTCTTATCCCCTCAGGTATCCTCCCGGAACAGTGTGGCACAGATATGACAAAGGGAAGTTTCACTACCCATCTCCCTGCAGGTTGCTGGTCGAAGATCCCGTTTTTAAACGGGGATACTGGAAGCTTGACGAAGACACCGTGATCATATCGAATTTATCCGGATTCAAGCCATGAGGTTAACAACAACAGCCGTCTTCCCGCCTCGGTTTGATGCAGATTCTGCGACTTTGTTGCAAGGACATGGGCTTTTTGAAAGTCATGCGAATGGATGGCTCTTATGGCGTTCTTGCGGCAAATCTGTGCCTCGGCAACGATTGTCATGATAATGGAGAGATCTGCGCCGCATCGCGAGCACTCCCTCCTTGACCTGAATTTTGCCCTGCACACCGGGCAGCGAAAAGATGTTTCAGTCCCCATCATTTGCCTTCGACGAAAAAAAGCAACTCCTTCAATTCCTCGCATACCCCGGTCAACATCTCGGAATCCTTAGAAGTTAGGGCTGATTCAATCTGTTCATTAAGGTCGATTGCTTCCTCCTTGTCCTCATCGTGCATGCCGTCAAGAAGCCCGCGGCTACGTTCCAGGAGGGCTCTGGCATCACTGCACGCCTGTGACCATGCAGCGCCCCCCTCGTGCGCGCCGCCCGCAAATTCCTCCGGTTCTGAAACAGACAGGATATCCCGTTCCCTCCCTTTCTTCGCTGCCGGGAATTGAATAACGTTATTCTTAAAGTCCTTTTCTTCCTCTGCCTCTCCTGATTCGAGGTCATCAAACAGGGCGTCAACCTCGACGGAACGGGCATTATAAAGCTCTTGCAGACGCTTTTTGGCGGTGGCGATCTCTCCGGCGCTCATCGGTTTGAGCGCGTTATCAATGGTTATCTGCTTTGATTTGCCGGTCGCTTTTTCTATGGCCGTCACCTTCAGGATACCGTCGATGTCAAGACTCATTTTACATAGGACGGTGTTTGGTTCATCACCGGTATTGAGGCCCTTTACCCGGAAATTTCCCAACGGAATATTTTTGAGCGCGTCCGGTTCTTCTCCCTGATAGATCTCTATTTCCACCTCTGTCTGAAATGGAAATGAGGTGTAATACTTCTCTGTGCGCGTGACCGGAAGGGGGGTGTTGGATCGGATGATGGGATGGTAGCAATGGGCGTAGGGAAATCCTTCCCGTTCTCCAAGATAAGATGGGCCAAAGGAATAGGGGGTAACATCAACCAGGACCCTCTCCACATCATGCCCCGAGAGTCTTGATGCCAACACGCCTGCTCCCAGGGAGACACACAGGTCCGGGTGAATATCGTGGCGGGGTGTGACTCCGGCGCGTTCTTCAAGCGCCTTTAAAACCACAGGGATCCTCGTTGATCCGCCAACGAGCAGGATGGCGTCAAGGTCTTCCTGCTTTTTTCCCGCGTCCTTCATGGCCTTGGACACACAATCAAGGGTAGACTCGATAAGGGGATTGATCATCTCCTCAAATTCTTCGCGGGACAGCTCGGTTTCCATGTGGAGAGGTTTTCCGTCAGTGTTGGCCAGGGCCTCTTCACGTATTTTCACAAAGGGCTCGAAGCTGAGCCTCTTCTTTGCCTCCTCCGCGGCCCGCCAGAGCCGGGAGAGGGATGCGGGATAGCCGTTCCGGAGGTCAATCCCATGCTCGTCGCGGAATTCATTGAGAAGGCGGTCAACCAACAGTTGATCAAAATCATCCCCACCCAAACGATTGTTTCCATGGCTTGCCAACACTTCGGTGACATCATCTTCAATAGTTACGATTGAAACATCAAAGGTCCCGCCGCCAAGGTCATAAATCATCACAGTGCGTCTTTCATCAGATCCATACCCATAGGCAAGGCTTGCCGCCGTGGGTTCATTGAGTATCCTGATTACTTCAAGCCCTGCCAGTTCCCCTGCTTCACGCGTGGCGTTTCGCTGGGCATCTGAGAAATAGGCCGGAACGGAAATGATCGCCTTTCTCACGGGACTACCAATTCGTTTTTTGGTCCATTCCACCAATTCCCTGAGAAGGATGGCGGATATCTCCTGGGGCGAAAAGGTCCTGTGGCCCAATGTCACTTTCTCCTCGCTCCCCATCCGCCGTTTGATGCTGCGCACGGTAAGCTCGGGATAGAGCAGTTGCTGATTCCTGGCAGAGGCGCCTATAAGGAGTTCACCTGCCTTGGAAAGCCCAACGCATGATGGGAGCATTTGTGTATTTCCTGAACCTATGATTTGCACCTTATTGTCGAAAAATGCGGCAATCTCGGAATTGGTGGTTCCAAGATCAATGCCGACAATGATGTCGGAATTATTCATTTCATCTCCTCCTGTTCAATTAAGTATTGTCTGTCTCAGAGCACACAGAGCGAGAAAAAGGTAGAATTCTCAATCCTTCAATTCCGTGTTATTCGCTTTTTCAGGCGTACGGGCTACTTTTACCTGGGCAGGCTGAATTATTTCAGTATCGCTCATATATCCGGTCCGATATACTTCAAGCACTGTTCCGTCGGATACGTCGGTTCTCTCTTCGATATCCACTGCGGTCATTAGGTTGGGATCAAACGGTTTACCCTCGCAGGAGATCGCGAACACACCAAACTGCTCTATTGTCTCGTCAAGTCTGTCAAGACCCAGACCATACCCCTTTTTCAGAGAGGAGATGATTTCAGATGCGTGTTCAATGCCAGGGTTTTTACCATGGAGCAACTTCTTCAGCCAGTTGGGATTTTCATACATATCCAGCTTCTGCTGACTCTCTTTCGTACTCCTCAGCCCGATGATCAGTCTTTCCCGAATGTCGAGCAAAACGTTTATGACATCGTGCCTGGCCCGGGCACGCGCCTCGATTTTTAAGTCGTTTTTATGCCCGGTCAGAACTGCATGCGCGCTTTCTGCCATACCCCTTGCATCGGCCACTGCCCCCCTGTGTGCCTCGCCGAGTTTTTCGACAGATGCACTCAGCCCGGACATGGATTTAAGCTCGTTGCTCAACTCCCTGAAGGCTCGGCCCTGCAACTTGACTTCCTGAGTCAGCGCCGTCATGGCCGACCATGTCGAATAGAGGTCATCCTTGTTGCCTGAACTGTTTCCCGCTTCGAGTTCTGAAAGCAATTCCGCTTCAATCCCTTCAAGCGGTTTTTCTTCTGCCAAAACTTCATCAAGCCACTTTTCAAAACGCAGCATGATTTGGTCTTTAGCCGGTTTTCTCTGTTTGGGCCTCCTCGAAAGATGCCTCTCGAACAGAAACCTCATCTCGCGAATCCTGGTTTTCCAACGTCCATTGCCCCATTTGCAATTCATCTATTTCTCCATGACGGCCAGCCACGGGCCGGACCCTATGAACTCTCTTTTTGCCTCTTGATTGTCAAGCAAGGCAATCAATGATATTTCAGGGTCAACCGAGAACAACTGGGCACGAGCGCGGTGACGCGGATCGCTCAGTATTTCATAGGCATCCCGAATACGCTCAAATTCATCCGGGGCCCGGTCCGGCGGATACGCCTTTATCTTTTTCAGATAAGCCAGGCGAATCTCTTCTTCCCCTGAATCCCGCGACACCCCGAGTATCTTATGAGGGTCCTCATCCGGGAGGTATGGGATATATTCTCTTTTCATCTATCTTTGTCCTTTCTTTTTTCGCCTCTTCTTTTTTGATCCCCTTCCGGAACCGGGAAGCCGACCAGAGCCAAAGTCATGAAAATTGCCTTTGGCTTCGGCATCAAAAAAGATTTTGAACAGTTTTTCGGCCAATTCAGGATCTTTTTCAAATAATTCATCGGGATCAGGCAACCCTCCCTCTTTATCCCCATATTTCAAGGCCATTTCCAAAAGGAGAGGCATGGCTTCCGGGGGGATGTCCGGCGGAAGATCGAGCGAGCCATTATTAAACAAAGCTTCAAACAATTTAATGTCACCATCATCCCACTCGTCATCATCCCGGTCGTCATCGGGGTCATCATCGAGATCCGGCACATATTCGGCTATCCTGTCCGGGCAGTCTTCGATATCACAATGCCGGCACCGGTCAAAATCGTGGTCATCATATTCGTCGTCATCATCAAAATCTTCAAAATGAGGTCCGAACCCGCTGGTTGGATATTCACGGGCCTCTCTTTCTCTTGTTAATACACCCTTTATTCCTTCCGGGTCTGCTGAAAGATCCTTTCCTGCCATCCGTCTGTCCCAAGAGGGAGAGAAGAAGCGGTGCTCTTTCTCGTCCCGGCGCAACTCGATTGCCTCATCAATAAGATCCATATCTCTTTCCCTGCGGGCAAGCGCAATGGCAGCGTCGATACAGCTGTTCTTTCGCGATCCTTCCCAGGAAGGCAAAGACCGGGCTCGAAGCAGAAGAAATCCGGCGGATGCGGCGTTATCCTCTAAAAGACCGGCCCCGGAAACAGCATAGGCAAGCTCCGGAAGATTGCCGCGCAAGGCCGCTTCCCCGATTGCGCCCATCATGGAAGCGTTTAATGCGGGCACGTTTGTTGCGAAGGCCTCTTCTATATCTCTTTCATACACAGAGGGAATGGCGACTGGAACTCCCACATCATCCCCTAAGAGGCAACCTCTTGCAACGGCAAAGAGCAGCGCATCATGTTTTAACTCCTTTTTGGGCGTTAAAGACAAATCTGAAGCGCCCTCCGGCAGACCGCAGAGCTTCAGCAATTCCTGCAAAACCATTGTGGCAGAGAGTTGGCTCTCCATGAGTCTAATCAGTTTGTTTTTCAACCTGCCCAATTCGCCCTTATCCCCTTCAATGATCGCGCATACCGATCTCAATGCCGTCAAAAATGCAGGACGATCACCCGCCCTGAACAGGGGCAGGGCCTCCATTTCCTTAAAATCTTTTTTCGCCAAATGTGCTTTTTTCTGTTTCAAATGACGAATGGCCGTTGCAACCAGCATCCTGAGTCTGATCTTTTTGACTTCAGGGTTTAAACCATCGATTTGCCCGGCCTCATCAAGATATGTCAGGCATTTCTTAAAGGCGCTTCTTTTCTCTGCCGATTTAGCGAGATATAGAAGTGGCCTGGCATCATTGGGGATTGCCTCATGCCAGGCAAGGGCCACCTCATTTGATTTCTTTCGGTGGAAATTGCCTTTGTCGATCCATTCCAACCAGTTAGCAAAGGCTTCGGAGGTGGGATCTATTTCGCACGCCATTTCGTACATCCGGTCGGGATAGAGAAAATCCGTATGGCGTCCAACATCTTTGTTCTTGCGTACGGCCTCGGAAATAACCTTGGGTTGTCCTTTATAATAGGATGAAAGCCCTTTGGATCGTCTGAAGGTGTTTTCAAACTGCGATCGGGCCCATTCAAAATCCATGTCCGCCATATCTAACAACAGATTCGCCATATGAAGGTATACCACTGAACTTTCCGAGCTATTCGTGGAAAATATGCCCTCGTGCACGGCATGCTTCATAAACTCATTCCACATGGCACATGCCAAAAAGCCCTTTCCTTTTATCTCTGCTGCACGGGCAAAAAGGCTCCAGAAATAGGCGTTCTTCAGGGCCGGACCTCCCATGGCCTTTTTAATAGTCTTTTCATCCGCTTCAATCATCCAGAATCGAATGGAAATGTGCTGTTTCAGCCGCTCAACAATTTCCGGACAAAACCGCTTACAGACGGCTACTGTGTCACGGATTGCATATGATAATTTATTCGATTTTCCCTCTACCAGCCATCTTTCGAGATCCTGGAGTTTCTTGCGTATCTCTGTCCTGTTTCCACCCACCTGCTCAACAAGAGAGTGTGCACTTACGCCGAGGCCCACCCCGGTCTTTCCCGAAACCATAGCCCGGACTGCCGGGACAAGGCGGGCTGGGGCTGAATCAGCCTCTACGGCCCCGAGATACCTCTCGCAAAGCGCATCGTCATGACGATAAAAACAAGAAAGCGCCTTAATCAGCATCTTCCACGGTGCAAAAGGGCTTTTCCGGGAGATGCCGGGCAAGGCAATTTCTTTATCATCGACCGGTCGGGATGTCACTGCTTCAAACGCTCTGGATACTGCAGCGGCCTCCACTTTCAAGGGGTGGTCAGGGGAGAGTGTCTTGCAGGCGGTCAAAATGTTGAGATCAACCAGCTCCCTTTTTATGACTTTTCGGATAGCCGCTTGCTGCTCAGTTGGTATGGAAGGATCGTTCAGCGGGGCCAAAAAGGCATCCTTTATGCCCTCGCGCGCCGCAGTGGCGGCATTTATTTCAGCAAGCCGTTGATCAGGCAAATGGTATCGTTTCCGGACCAAATCCAGGAGGGTGTCCGCCTCAACGGTCAGGTTCTTTTCAGTCATTTCCAGTATCCTGGCAACGTAGGCCTCAACCAGAATCGCTTCAGATTCTTTAGTGCCAAGGTTCTTATGATACTGCTTGGCCATGTTGACAGCCTTTTTGACCTTGCCCTTTGAAATAAGCAGGCTGATCTCTTTGGCATGACCGGATTTCGCGGACGGAGACTCTTTAGAGGTCAGGCATCCTATGGGGGTTAATACTTCCCTTTTTTGAAACCTCGCGCCAGATCTCTTTGCCTCGCGCGATTTGCGTTTTTTTCGCCTTTTCTTTGATGACATGAGGTCTCCCTTCATGCTCCATGACTTATACGATGGAAGACCTGCAAGGCCTATTTGACCTCACAAATCCCAATTTTCTTTTTTTATAAGTCAGTATGTTTTAAAAGATGTTGTGTGTCAAGATGATTTTAAGCACTATATACAGAGTAATCGCCCCGCCCCACAGGAAAAATGAAAAGGTGTGGACGGCAATTTTCACGAGGCGCGGGAGTGCAATTCGACTCATATCAGTAAGACGCGCCAGAAAGCGGGAGGCAAATCTTTATGGCCAAAAAGAAAACGGCTAACAACACGGAAGAATTTGACCGACGATTCAATGACGGTGAAGATATACATGATTTGATCGACATCTCCAAGGCCAAAATTGTTCGTCATGGGAAAAAGGTACGTATCACACTTGATGTGGCGGAAGACCTGGTCAAAGAGATCGATGGTATCAGAAACACCATAGGCGTGGACCGAGGGGCCTTGATCAAAATCTGGCTATACGAAAGGGTAAAACAGGAAAAGGCGTTGACTGCGAAACACTGAATAGCTCCCTCGTCAAGAACATATTTTTCCTCAATTTTTGCCCTGTTCAATCCAATGAGCGTTGGCCAGTTAGATTGAATTTTGAGAAATTATTTAAATTTTTAAAACACCTATCAAAGAAATGACGGAGCGAAGCGACTTCCACCAATATTCAATTTTCAATAGTCAATTCCGGCTTCGCCGGGTTGGGTATAGAGCGACCGCAATTTTTTTCAGCGTAGATTTTGCTAACCTTCTGTTTTTATGGAAGATCTTTTTCATCTGTGATAGGATAATTAAATATTGGGCCATGATGGAGATCGCTGCGGCTTCAAGGCTGGAATATGTATTCTTGCATTGAAGATGTTTCAATCTTTGTCTTGACATCTGCTTGAAAATAGGCGTATTTTGGCTCGAAGGCCATGCTGGGCTTCATGCACGAACCCCAGCATTTTGATGACCATCGAATTGGGATAACTTGTATATGCAGTCTTCTATTCCACTCTTTTCGTGTATTTTGTTGGCAGTGTTGCCTTCTCATTTCGAGAAGTATTATTTCTACTAAAAACCTAAAATGGAGGTGATAAGATGAAAGCTATCGCCATGCTTTTCGTTTCAACTCTGGTCGTGTTTGCATTTATTGGTATTGGCTTTTCCGTGGAGCGAACCGCGGTTTCATCGGGGCGTGACGGTGGGGTAACAGTATCGATTCCAGGCATGGAGGAAGACGGGTCGACGGGAGATGATAGAGCGTCAGCGTTCGATGGGGAGGCAGAGCGGAGCGGGACAGAAAACCCCGCCTACACCTACTATGGCTCGCAAGCTGGATACCTCAGCACGGGATTCGATAATGCCTTTTTCGGGGTCCGTGCCGGCGAAAAGAACACTGGCAATTCTAACACCTTCATCGGAGACTCGTCCGCCCTAGGCCACAATACCGGGAGCGGAAACACCTTCGTCGGATCTGCTGCAGGACTTTTCAGCATAAACGGCAGGAATACATTTGTCGGGTACTGGGCCGGGCACGGGAGGTCGTCAGCAGATCCCCTTACGGGAATGTACAATTCCTTTTTTGGATATCAGGCAGGTAGTTATAACACAAGCGGCCAGTACAATACCTTTCTCGGATACAACGCCGGTAGGTATAATGCTACCGCACATTCCAACACCTCAGTTGGATATGAGGCCGGATTGTCCAATACAACCGGTTCCCCCAATACCTTTATGGGGTATTGCGCGGGCAGTGGAACTACAGGGGACCATAACTCCTTCTTAGGAGCCGAGGCCGGAAGGTACAGCACCACAGGAGACTACAACGCCTTTTTCGGAAATCATGCGGGCAGGGGAGGAGACCCTTCTACCGGCGGAACGGAAAATACAGGATCTCGGAATGCCTTTTTCGGGAACTATGCAGGGGAACATAACACAACGGGTAGACGCAATTCTCTTGTGGGAAATTATGCCGGATGGAGCAACACCACCGGGGATCGCAACACCTTTATCGGATATCGTGCGGGATATGGTAACCAGGAAGGAAGTCACAATACCATCGTAGGCACTTATGCTGGAAGATATAACGTGAGTGGCGAAGACAATGTCTTCTTAGGATATCATGCAGGATATTACGAAACCGGTTCTAATAAACTTTACATTGCTAATTCAACCGACTCCAGCCCACTTATATATGGTGAGTTTGATAACAACCTCATACGCATCAACGGAAATTTCAGGGCTGTAGCTTCGGCTACCTCGTCGGATCTACGCTGGAAGAAAAACATTCATCCACTGGAATCATCTTTAGACAAGGTCTTGGCACTCCGGGGCGTTATGTACGAGTGGAAGGTGAAGGAATATTCTGACAGAGGACTTAGAGAAGGTAAACATATTGGCCTTATCGCCCAGGATGTGGAGCCGGTTCTTCCTGAACTGGTTGAAACGGACAAAGAGGGCTATAAACTTGTGTCATATTCAAAGCTGACAGCGGTTCTTGTGGAAGCGGTAAAGGAGTTGAATACTGAAAATCAGAACCAAAAGAAACTCATAGAGAATCAACGGGATCAATTCGAGAAACAACTTGAGAAACAACGGAATCAATTCAGGAAACAACAGGCCGAGATTGAACAGTTACGCTCAATGATAAACGCGCTGAAAGGATGACAACCGAGATGCTTGCAAAATAACGAAAACCTTATGGGAAGGGACACCACGGATTGACTGGCTGTTTGCAGGATTGGCCTGCCGACAGAGCTATAAAGTGTCAGGTGGCTTCTGGCACGTGGCCACCACCACCCCACCAGTTTGATAGATTACCGACATTCATCCCTGATCACAAAAAATCTATCTATCACCATGTCCAATCCCATAGATCCACTCCAACGCGACCCGGGTATGTGGTGACATGGCGCCGTCCTTATCCACAACAGGATAGGAAAAAAGGATATGGCACAACCTGCCGAGAGGATCGGTAGAAACTGTACCGTTCCCGCCAATGACAGGAGGCCCGTCAACCAATACAAACTGATTCTCATTTTGGATATCCCGGTATTCCATTGCGTCTCTTCTGAAAAAGAATACCTTTTCATTAGGCTCATATTCGTAAAGGCCGGGCAGTAACCGGTCAAACCAGGTTTTTTGCTCCCCTGGCGGGAGGAAGAGGAGGAGATGACTTCCCTTAATCGGCCTTGCATATTTCTTGTTCAGTTCTTCCACGTCGAGCTGGTATGGGAGGTCCAGAAACTCGAGCATGTGAAATATATCCAATGGGATGATCCCATTCTGAAGATGCAGGAGTGATAACATGGGAAAGGCCCCGGTAAAACGGGGGTTGATCTCAATGGGGCAGATTTCCCGGCCTCGCTTATCGATAATGAAGTCGATCCCGAGTATACCTCTATATCCAAGGGAGGCGACATATTCTCCAATCGTGTTGGCCTGCTTCAGGGCATCCTCTTGAGTAACCGAAGACCAGCGCGTCTCATCCCATACGTGGCCACAAAATATCCCGTCCTCTAAAAAGCCGCTACAATAGGAGAGGTCAACGAGCTGTTCCTGGAGCCCTGATGTCAGGATGCCATGTCTTGTAATGCAGATAGCCACACTGGCCGGAATCCCCTCAACAAACTTGCGAATGGAGACAGATTTAAGCCGAACCTCCCGCCAGATATCCCCTCTCAACCTCTCCACAATGAGATCATACGCCTCGGCTGAACGAACAAAGAATGTCCCCCGTCCGCCACCCTGACCGATATCCGGGAGCTGGATCACTAATTCCGGACCTAACATGGAGGCCCACTCTTTATAGCCACGCTCACGGATTACCTCGATCGGCCAGATGCCACCGGGTACCTGGCGAAGACCAAGTCCTGCTGCCATTTGTTGAAAAAAGACCCTTTCCCTGAGCCTGAGACGCAGATCCGCGGGGTTGGCCAAAAGGATCCAGCCCTCTTTCTTAGCCAATCTCTCCAAATCAGGATAGTTCTGGTACAGTAAAAGGTGTTTCGGATTGGGAAGTTTGTCTAAGTGCTTTTTTACAAACTGATGGGCGAGTAGGCGGGCGGAATCGCGGGCGTTTGCCGGGGGAGAGCCATCTGTTTCTTCTTCCAGGCAGAAAATTTCCGTTTTCTTCCTGAGCTGGGGCAAGTCACCGGTTTTTCTTAAGGTTATAATGCGGTATGAATCAAAAAAATAGGAGGGTATGATCCTGGGAAAGGCCGTCATGCCCACGCCGACAAAAGTACCTTTCACAGACTCAAACAGGTCTCTAACGTGGTCTAATTCCCGCAAGAACATTCATTCTACTCTTTAAGTACTCCCCTGCTGAAAACAAGCAACAAAATGGCCATCACTAAGCTGGGCTAAACCAGGTTGCTTCCCGCCGCATTTATCTTCATGTGCGGCCGCGCACCTTGGAAAGAATACACACCCCGCATCTTCATCCACATCACGGTCCTTGGTGAGAAGAGTTCCATAACGCTTCGCGTCCCTATCAT
>JAOZQV010000108.1 GCA_029932035.1 Deltaproteobacteria bacterium
TATTGGATACATGCTGTATTATCTGGGCGGTTTCAGAGCCATCCGCCATTTCAAAAGATGCAAAAGCACTTCTGATTGCTGATGAATCTGAAATATTTGTTTCGGTCATCAGTGTCGCGGAACTTGCCTGTGCGGTTGAAAGGCGACGTATAACCATTGATCGTCATTGGAAAAAGTGGTTTAGGTATTATTCAGATTTGAATGCCTGGCAGATTGAAAGCATAAGTCTTGAAATCATGGAAGAGGCATATTCCTTGCCGGATGCTTTTCATGCCGATCCGGCCGACCGTATTATTACTGCCACAGCTCGGTTGAACCATTGTACAATTCTGACAGCTGATAAAAAAATCCTCGCTTATCCCCACGTGGACTCTGTCTGGTAGTTTTAATCCCCCCTGCTCTAAACGCTCGTAGGCCTGATATCCATGCCCTTCCAGGAAAGAAAAGAAATCATGTTTATCCTGTTATCCTGTCCAAAATACAAACCGTTTGGGAGAGAAGAGTATCTACACCCAATTGAATAGATCTCGGCAGGTTGATCAAATTCCTAAGAAGGCAGAGCGGAATACATCACTTTGAAGGAGTTCCTGACCCGTGCCTTCCTGTGTGATTCTGCCGGTCTGGAGTACATATCCACGATCGGCCAAATCAAGGGCCTCACGCACATTCTGCTCCACTATAAGGATGGTAATACCCTCTTTCTTGAGGCGACGGACCGTATCCAAAACTTCGTCCACCAGTATGGGGGCCAGTCCTAAGGATGGTTCGTCCAACATGAGGATCTCGGGGTTTGACATCAACCCTCGACCGATAGCCACCATCTGCTGTTCGCCCCCTGAAAGCGTGGATGCGGCCTGCGCACGGCGTTCCTTGAGCTTAGGGAAGAGACCATAGACAAATTCAAGATTCTCCTGAATCTTTTGTTTATCTTTCAGGGTATAGGCCCCCAAAATAAGGTTTTCTTCCACGGGCAAGGGTCTGAAAAGCATCTTCTCTTCAGGCACGTATATGATACCCATACGGACAATCTCTTCTGTGGGGAGTTTTTGAATGTCACGTCCCCTGAATATCACCCGCCCCTCAAAAACCCGTTGCGACCCCATTATTGCCCTGAGGAGGGTAGATTTCCCGGCGCCATTGGCGCCCACCACGCTTACAGTTTCGCCCTCTCCTACTTCAATGGAAATCCCCTGCAGAACCGGCAGACCGGAATAACGCACCTTGATATTTTCAACCTGGAGAATATGCTGGGGCATAACAGAAAGTGCCTAAAGTTTGAAGTGCCTAAAATGCCTAAAGTGATCTAAAGTCCAATGTCCAAAGTCCAACGTCTAATACCCGCAACTCGTAACTCGCAACTCGTAACTCGTAACCCGTAACTCGTAACTCGTAACTCGCAACTCGAATAGGATCCAATGACTACCTACTCCCTACTCCTTACTCTCTTCCATCCCCCCATGCTCCCGCACATACCTCTCACCGAGATAGGCCTTTATAACACGGGGGTCTTTTGAAATAGTTTCAGGATCCCCTTCAGCTATCTTTTCACCGTAGTCTAAAACAATTATCCTGTGACTGATCTTCATGACTAACTCCATCACGTGCTCGATCAGCATAACGGTTATCCCCATATCCTCATGCACGTGTTCAATGCTGGCCATGATTTCATCAATTTCATTTGGGTTCAACCCGGCGGCTACCTCGTCCAATAACAGGAGCTTAGGATCGGACGCAATTGCCGTCGCCATTGTCACCCGTTTCTGGGCAGCCACAGGTAGTTCACTCACGAGGTAATCGGCCGTATCGTCTATGCTCAAATCCTTTAATATTTCGGAAGCATGGGCCTTTGCGCGGGAGCGTAAATGGGTCCGCATAAAACATCCTACCATGACGTTTTCTATTACAGTCAGGTCACCGGCTGCAACATAGACCTGAAATGTCCTGGCTAAGCCGCGTTGTGCCACCTCATGGGCCTTCAGCTTAGTGATCTCTTCTGCATCAAAAATGATCTGGCCTGAGGTAACCGGATGGAGGCCTGAAATACAGTTGAAAAGGGTGGTCTTGCCGGCCCCGTTGGGTCCTATCAGACCGATTAGCTCACCCCGTTTCATTGAAAACGTGATATTGCTGTTGGCCCTCAGACCGCCAAAATCCTTGGTCAGGTTATGGACTTCTAAGAATGCCATTAACTCCGCTTCCTCCGGCGGATTTTTTCTACGATACCCCAGACACCGCGGGGTTCAAAGGCTGAAATAACCATAATAATAAGCGCGTAAAGGATCAGATCTATACCCACCATACCGGCCTGGGCCCCTAACCATTCCTTGAGGTAACTCTTGAGCGGGATCAGGATCCCTGCTCCGATGATCGGTCCCCAGAGAGACCCTGCCCCCCCCAACATGGCCATAAGGGCGATCAGGATGGAGATGTCTAAGCTCATGGTGTCTTCAGGCTCTATGCTCTTGATATAGCAGGCATGAAATGAGCCCACCATGCTGACAAAAGCCGTGGCAATGGCATAGGTCTTGACCTTGGCCCAGTGCACGTTGATCCCTAAGGAGCGGGCCACATCCTCGTTGTCCTTGATGGACCGGAGCTGAAAACCTAAACGCGATTTTCGAAACCAGTTCATATAGAGGATACCTATGAAGAAAAAACCTAAGATGACATAAAAATAATAAACGTCCTCCTTAAAGATGAGCCGCAAAAAATCCGGTGGGTGGTACTTAATGGGTGAGATCTCTAAGCCCCTGGCCGCCCCCACAAAATCCCAGACCTCAAAGATGTCCTTGAGAACTAAGGAAGTGGCAATGGTGGCAATGGCGAAATAGTGCCCCTTCAGGCGAAAGAGGGGGTACCCGATAATAAAGGACCAGACCACAGAAAAGAACATTCCTATCGGCATGGAGACCCAGAAGGGCACGTCCCACAGGATCAGCATCACGGCCGTGGTATATGCCCCGATCCCCACGTACTGGGCCTTTCCAAGATCCACCTGGCCCCCGTACCCGCCAATGGTATTCCAGCCCATGCCATATAATGAAAACATGAGAAACTGAATCATGGTTGACATTGCAAAAGAGGAATGGGGAAAGAGGGGAAAGATAATGAAGGCGATGCCGACAGAGCCTGCAACGATGAGATCGAGGCGGGGGAAATCGGAAAAATCGAGGGCGTTTCTTACTGCTTCCATCCAAACAGCCCCCTTGGCCGCAGCACCATTATCGCAAAATACGCCACATATACCCACATGTATTTAAAGGATGTCATGGGTATATCCACCATCCAGTCTGCCTCAAATGTATAGGTAAAAAAGTCCCAGAATCCCGGTAGTTCAGTAATCATTCCAACCACGAGTCCGGCAAAGAAGGCGCCAGGGACACTGCCAAAGCCACCGAGCGCCACAATGGCAAAGGCAATCATGGTGAATAAAAGCCCAATAAAAGGATTGACCGACCAGAAATTAACAATGAGGGCGCCGGCTATCGTAACAGTGGCTCCACCTATTCCCCAGGCTAAGGCGTTCATCCTTTCAGTGGGAATGCCCATGTACCGGGCGCCTTGGGCATTTAAGGAGGTTGCCGTCAGGGCCTTGCCCATTTTAGTCCGGTGCATCATGAGCCAGACAGCTACAAAGGCCGCCACCGAAAGACCGGCGCATGCCAGTTTAGTAGCCGGGACAATAATCCCCATCCCTATATCAAAACTCTTCCCCACCAAGATGCCGTGATGGAGGGCCCTGTCTTCAGAGCCAAAAATGAGAAGGGCCAGATTCCTCAGGAAAAGCATGAGCCCGAAGGTCCCTAAGAGTTGAGCCACCATCGGGCCTCTTAGCAGAAATTTTACAAAACCGAAGTAACAGATAATACCCAGCAAGAATCCTACAACTCCGGCTACCGGCAGGGTAAAAAGCGGGTCTATGCCCAGACCCTGAGCAGTCAAAAGGCCGGTATACATGCCGATCATCAGGAATTCGCCATGGGCGAAGTTCACGATGTCCATCACTCCCCAGATGATGGTCAATCCCAAGGCAACCAGGGCCAGGACCATACCGATCAGTAAACCTGCGAATAGGGATCCTACAAGGATATCCATAATAAAAACGTCAGGAATGAATACTAAATAATTTCAACATTATTTGAAAATCGCTCTTGGATTGATTTTCCTGGATTCCCGCTTTCGAGGGAATGACAATAACGGGTGCTTTCTTAATCCCCTCAACAGAACACCCGCTTCCCCACCCTATAAAAAACCAGGGGCGGAGAACCGGGTGTCCAAACTGAAACTGAATTAAAATCCCGCAAAGGGGAAGATCATATCTGCTGAAGAGACATCAAAGGGATAAACGATCTCCAGACCGATCTTGCCATCCTTTCCCTTCTGGTACTGGCCGATCAGACCGGACCCAAGGACGTTCTGACCCAACTCGTCACCCGAGGTAGAGAACTTGATCCCCTGCCATGGCACCACCAACTCCTTTCCCGGGATATAGAGGGCATTTGCAGCGGCCTGTATATCGGCCGGCTTTGTGGAGCCTGCCTTTTCAAGGACGGCCACCCAGGTCTGGAGCCCTGTAAAGGCCCTGGCAGAGGCGCCTCCAAGATCGTTGCCGGTCTTTTCTTTATAGAGTTTATTGACCTGTCCGGCCAGCTTCTTGATCTCCACCACCTTGGGGAGAAACACGGTCCTGGTCAGGATCCCGGAGATACTGTCGCCCAAGGTGCTGCGGAACTCAGGTTTTTCAAAGCCCGCGTCCTGTCCCCAGATAATCTTTGGGTGGGCTTTCTGAGCCTTCAATGTCTTGACCATCAGGATCGCATCGGAGGTATAGGATGCAAAAAGCATCACATCGGCCCGGGAGGCCTTCAGGGAACGAACCTCACTTGAAAGGTCGGCAGACTTTGCCGCATAAAGGAGAGACTTCTTCAGCTTAAAGTCATATTCCTTTGCAAATTCCTTTATCAACCCTGATACATGCGATCCCCATTCCGTCTTTTCACAGGCAGATGCCAGGTTGATAATCTCCTTTTTTGGGACAGCCTTGACGCCCTGCACCTTTCCCTTGGTCAGGCCAACTAACAATTCAAAGAGATCCTTGGTAAACCATTTGTCATGGGGCGTTGTCCGCCAGAACCATTTGAATCCTCGCTGAGTAAGTGCGGGAGAGGTGGAAGACCCGTTAATCATGGGGATGCCATGCTGCTCGCATACGGCGCTGACCGTCTTGCTCACAGAGCTGAAATAGCAGCCCAAAATCCCGTCCACCTTATCATCCAATATCAGCTTCTTGGCTAAGTCCGCGCCCAAGGTGGGATTTCCCTCGTGATCCTTAAAGATGAGTTTGATCCTGGCGCCACCGAGGCTCTTGACTCCCTTGTTCTGGGCCATGGTCATCGGTAAATCAGCCATGACATTGTTTGCGATCTTTGCGGCCAGTTCCGCGCCGGCCCTGAGTTCACGACCCGCTGCCGCCGCACCTCCGGTCAAGGGATATATTACACCGATCTTGATCTCCTCCACGGCTAAGGCATTAGAGGGCACGATAAACCCAATAATCGCCAGCACACTAAGGACAACCATTCCTGTTCTCAACACTGATTTCATCTTCATACCTCCTTTTTTCGGGCAAAAGCCCCTGGAAACCATTGATGAACATTAGAGCTCCCCTGTAACCATCACCAGGAAAGCGACAAATTATAGCTTGATCCGTTGAGATAACGAGAAATATAGAGGAACCGGCTATTCATGTCAAGTTTGAGATTTGCAAAAAAATCAAAACAAGGTAAGCTCCTCATCCCTCATATCCGACACAAACATGTAGCCGGGGGCATGGGTAATTACCATGGGGAGTTTAGCCGACAGAACAGCCATCTGGCTTGTCACGCCGCAGGCCCAGAACAGGGGTATTTCCCCTGCCTTAATGGTAACCGGTTCTCCAAAATCAGGGGATCCAAGGTCGGTTATACCGATCTCTTCGGGTGAACCGCAGTGGACAGGGGCCCCGTGGGTGAGATGAAAACGGGTCGTCACCTGGGTGGCACGTATAGCCTGTTCCGGTTTCATCGGCCTCATAGTGACAACCAACGGGCCGGAAAAGATGCCTGCGGCAATACACTCCCGGTTTGTTATGTACATGGAAACATTCTTCTCTTCCTCCAGATTCCTGACAGGGACCCCGGCAACTATGAGCGCACTTTCAAAAGAGAAACTGCATCCAAGCAGGAAACTGACCATATCATCACGAAAGAGATCGGTCACATCTTCCACCTCTTCCTCTAATTTCCCGTCCTTATAAACCCTGTACAGGGGCAGGTCGGTCCGCAGGTCAGCGCCCTGAGCTATCTTTGGTTCCCACTGACCCGGCTCTAACACATCCAAAATAGGACACGGTTTGGGGTTGCGCACACAGAAGAGCAAAAAATCAAACGCCGCATCCCGCGGCAAAACAACGAGGTTGGCCTGAACATGCCCTTGGGCCGCTCCCGTGGTGGGCGTTTTCCATTGCCCTTCTCTTATAAGCTCCCGCAGACGAGATGCTGTTAGATCCCTGCTCATAATTACGTTCCTATCTCCATACGCTGGTCACTTTCAATTTCCAATTTAGTATCTGAATGAAATAACTTCCCTGTTTCATAATCTTAATCTTAATCGTAATCTTACTCAAAACGATTATGATTAAGATTACGATTAAGAGTATGAATCCAAAATCGAGCCTGAACACGGATTTTCGTTCAGGCACTAATTACTGTCAAATTACCCCCTGTTCTCTTGTCCGTCAAGGTAAAATCAAAGCGGTCTTTCTACAGGGAAATGACAGGCCACCTGCACATGGCCGATATTGCGGAGTGGGGGGGGCTGTTTATCGCAGATATCTCGCCTGTCTGGACAGCGAGACGCAAAGGCACAACCGCTTGCATACTGTCTGTTGTTGCCCCTGTTCAGTTCTACTGAGAACACTCCCCTGACGCTCTCGATCAGGAGACGGGTGTAAGGGTGGCAGGGTTGACTCAGGATAGAGGAAGCAGGCCCTCTCTCAACCATTTGGCCCTGAAGCATAACCCCTATTCTGTCACTTATCTTACGGACAAGACCTATGTCATGGCTGACGAAGAGCATGGTCAGGCCCCTTTCAATCTGTAGGTCCAGGAGGAGCTTCAACACCTTTGCCTGGACGCTTGGATCCAAGGAACTGGTAGGCTCATCTGCTATGAGGAGTCTTGGGCCAAGCACTAATGCCCGGGCTAAACAGATTCGCTGGAGCGCCCCCATATTCAGTTCATGGGGATAGCGCTCCAAAAAGGCACGATCCGTGGAAAGGTGTACATCGGCCAAGCATTTCTTTACCCGTTCCACGCGCTCACCCTTTTCCAAACCCACCCTGTGGATATCTAAAGGTTCTGCCACGGTTTCCAGGACCGAAAACCGGTGGCTGATCGATTCTGCCGGATTTTGGTAGATGACACCGATCCGTCTCGCTAATGATTTGTAATCCTTTTTCATCCATCGATCCATATCATGGCCTTCGAACAGACGAGACCCCTGATCCGGCCTTATTACCCCTGCGGCGGTCATGGCTAAGGTGGTCTTGCCGGAACCTGTTTCGCCTACGAGAGAAAAGATCTCGCCGGCTTTGACTGTAAGGTCAACAGGAAAAAGGGCAGCGACGGAATCGTATCTTTTTTCCACATCCTTTAGTTCAAGCATGTCAACAATGCCTCGGCGGAGACAGCGCACCGTGTGGGCGCCGGCCTGTTCAAATCTGACCCGACCCTTCTGACATTCCTCGATAGCCTGAGTGCATCTCTGCCAGAAGAGACATCCGGAAGGCGGTGCATGACCATCCTTATGACTTGATTCCGGGACCTGTATATGGGAATGGAGGTAATCTGACTCATCTTCATGCCCGTGCTGGTGTATGGTCCTGTAAAAGGCATCACCCCGAATCCCACCGAGATCTCTGGCGCTGTTCATGGCCGGATAGGACCTCTTAAGGGCCAGGGTGTAGGGGTGGAGCGGATTTGAAAACAGTTCGTCTGCAGGAAGGGTTTCCATGATCTGGCCCAGATAGAGAACGGCCATGGAGTCAGCGCTCCGGACTGCAAATTCCAGGTCATGGGTAATCAGAAGGATGGCCTTTCCGCGAGACATCCCCTCTTCAATGACGCGGGAAACCACTCCCTTGGTCAACGCATCTAAGGCCGACGTGGGCTCATCTAAAATAAGGACACCCGGATCTAAGATCATGGCCATGGATAGCAGGACCCGTTGGGCCTGTCCACCGCTTAACTGGTGAGGATACCTGTCAAAAAACTCTTCAGGGAGACCCATCTCTTCCAAGACCTTTGCAGCATGACCCCTTGCCTCATCCCTACCTACCCCCCTATGCTGGATAAGGGGTTCTGCGACCTGGTCTATTATCCTGTGGGCCGGGTTAAGGTTGGCCGCACCGTTCTGAAACACCATGGCCACTCTCTCCCAGCGAATCGTGTTGAGTGCCGTTTCATCATTGGTGTCAATCTCCTGACCATCTATAAGAATGCACCCTCTTTGCCGGGCATTATTTGGGAGAAGTCCGAGACAGGCCTTCCCCAAGGTAGTTTTACCGGAGCCTGATTCTCCCACCAATGCCAGGCATCTCCCCTGATCGATTTTCAGGCTCACGTCTTCCAAGGCCTGGATCGAATGGCCTCCATTTCCGTAAGCAACGTCTAAATTCTTGATTTCCAGGTTCATGCGGTCTTCTCCACCAGTGCCTGCCTGAGACGGGGGTCCACCACCCTTTCGAGGCTGATGGCAAAGAAAGTGATCCCCATTATAACGAGGGAGAGACAAAGGATCGGCGGCATCAACCAATTCCACCAGACCTCCATATAGTAGTATTTAAGGGCGTAGGCTATCATCATACCGAGAGATTTCCTGCTCGGATCAAACAGACCCAAGAATGCCAGGGACGCCTCCATAAAAATGGCCATGCGGGTCTTGGAGGCAAACCCGATCAGGTAGAGTGGAAACATCTCGGGGATGAGATGACGCCGGATAATATGCCAGCTCCCCCCGCCCATTTGAGAGGCCGCCCTTACATGAAGGCTCTCTCTCAGGCTGAGGGTCTGCGCCCTGATTGCCTTGCTGATGGTTGGCCACATCAGAGAGGCTAAGATAAGGGCTAAGATGTAAGCGGCAGGCTGAAAAAGCGCAGCCGTTAGAATAAGAATCATGATCGCCGGAATCGCTAAGATGATGTCGGCTATCCTCATCAGAATCGCGTCCACAAAACCACCGAACCATCCGGAAACAGCACCCAAAATCACACCGATTCCGAGAGCTGTGAATCCACTCAAGAGACCAAAGGCCACCGTATTCCTGATGGCATAGAGAAGCTCGGAAAAAATATCCTGCCCCCCATCATTGATCCCTAACAGGTGCGTTGCCGAAGGAGGTGATATGGGAGAAAAGGAGATATCCCATGGGTCGAACGGGGCCAGAGGAGGCCCTAACAGGGCAAGGCCTGCGAACAGCAAGGTAAGGCTCAGGCCAACTAAGAACCATGGATCCTGCCAGAGGTCTCTGCTCACATTAACGTGCATTTCCAAGCCTTGGATCAATAATCCGGTATACGACTTCCATCCCTAAGATAACGCACAGGACAATGAGTGAAGAGAACAGCACCACTGCCTGAATGACCGGCAGGTCGCGGGTCTGGATCGCATTGAACAGGAGTGTCCCCAATCCGGGATAGGAATTGATCCTCTCCACCACCAGGGCGCCGGTAATCATAAAGGCAAGACGCAATCCGAACCGCGTCACAATGGGCTGCAGTGCATTTCTGGCGGCATGGACATATCTGATCCGCCGGGGAGGGATCCCTTTTGCGCGGGCAGTATCTATGTATTGGGTCTTGATGACCATCATCATGCTGTTTCGGGTCAAGAGGAAATTTCCGGGGAAATAGGCAAGAACAAGTGTGGTCAGGGGAAGGGCTAAGTGGTGTGCGATATCTATCAATCGTTTTAAAAAGGTCGCGTCTGCATAGGCAGTCTCTGCCCCTGACGCTGGGAACCACTGTAGGTTGAATGCGAACACAACTAACAAGATAACGCCGGTACAAATCTCAGGGATACCCTCCAACACCGTCATCCCGCCAACCAGGCCCTTCTCAGTTCGACTCCCGTGCTTCCATGCCGCCTCCACACCGGTTACAAAACCGATGAACATTGATATTAAATTAGCAGAGCCGAGCAAGAGTATCGTCCATGGGAGCGCGCCTAAAAAGAGTTCTGATACCGGAGTCAGGAAGGCATAGGAGTACCCCCAGTCGAGTGTGGCCAACCTGAGCAGGTAATTCCCAAATCCCTTGTCCTCTGTATAATAGGCACGAAGACCGGCCTCC
>JAOZQV010000471.1 GCA_029932035.1 Deltaproteobacteria bacterium
TACTCTTGCCAGCCCCGGTAGACCCCACAAAGGCAACCATCTCTCCTCTTTTGAGGCGGAATGAAATATCCTTGAGCACCAGATCATCGGGTGAATAACCAAAGCTCACACTATCAAATTTAATGGACCGGTTATGGCGGGGGAGCAATTTTGCCCTCGCATTATCTCGAATATCAGGCACCTTTCCCATAATACCAAAAACCCGCTTTGTAGCGCCCTGGAGGGTCTTGATCTGGTTGTTCACCAGCGCCAATCTCTTTATGGGCCTGTAAACCCTTGAAAAGGCATACGCCATTGCCATAATCTCTCCAAGGGTATGATGAAAATAGACCTTTCCAACAATCAGGACTGCCGGCATGACTAAAAAGACAACTGTGTCCATCATCGGACCGAGCCCCAATTGCCATCGATTCCAGCGCATGACCTTTTTGTAGAGATTTTCAGCCAACTCACTGAACCGCTTCACCTCACTCCTCCCCATAAAAAACCCCTGCACCAACTTAAGGCAGAGGAGGGTTTCATGATAGGCCGAGGTAACTTGCGCAATCGCTTCCTGGACCCTGAAAGAGTGTTTTTTGACCTTGCGGCCGAATAGTCTGACGAGAAGAGCAATCAGCGGCACCGCAAAGAAAACCAGCAAGGTCAGCTTGAGATTCATCACAAAGAGAAAGATCAAAAACACCAAGGCCGTCAGAGGATACTCGATAAGCCCCAGGAGCACCTCGGCAATGAGACCCTGCAGCACGGCCAGGTCAGCCGTGGACCTGGCAATCAATTCCCCTGATTTCTCTTTATGATAAAACCCCAATGAGAGAGAGTTGAATTTCCTGAAAAGGTCTACTCGGACCGATTGGACCGCTCTGTTGGAAAACGCGGCAGCGGCAAGGCCGCCAAAATAGGTGGTGATTGATCTGATGAAAACCGCGACAAAGGCCACTAAGGTGAGGAGTCCAAGGAGCCGGTTGGGGGTTATTCCATCCACAACGGTCAGTTCGGTCCGTTTCCAGGAGAACCATGAGCCGGAATCAAAATGTATCCAGGGTATTTTCCAGGCAACAGGAGATGTCCCTGCCTTCATTCCTTCATCTATAAAGGGCTGCAGGAGGTAGGCGGGAACCACCACGAACAAAGATGAGATGGCCATGAGGACCAATGCACAGATGACCATCCCCCGATGGCGCTTAATGTAGGAGGCAATCTCTTTGCCAATAATACGATCTAACATGTGATTTGGTTGAGTGGTTTAGTTCCGCCTGGGGCGGGATTGAGTGGTTGAGTGGCCGAGTGGTTGGTAGCGGTCCACCGGTTGTAGGAGACTCGCATGAACTCTGATTTTCTAAAGCGCTCCTATGAGCCTCGATATAACAATCCGCTGTACCTCAGAGGTTCCCTCGCCTATGTCTAAGAGTTTCTGATCCCTGTAGAACCTTTCCACATCATACTCCTTCATCAGACCGTAGCCACCGTGGAGCTGGACAGCGTGGTTTGCGCAACGATACATAACTTCGGAACAGTTGAGCTTGGCCATGGCCGCTTCCTTGGAAAAAGGCTTGTCATTATCTCTTAACCAGCATGCCTTGTAAAGGATGAGACGGGCGCACTCTATCTCAAGAGCCATGTCGGCTAATTTGAATGCATTCACCTGGAAGTGGGATATCGGTTTGCCGAACTGCTCCCGCTCTTTACTGTATTTAAGCGCTAATTCAAAACATCCCTGGGCCCCACCCAGACCCATGGCACCGATGGACAGACGTCCCCCGTCTAATGTCTGCATCATCTGGTAAAACCCGTTGCCTCTTGGGCCCAACAGGTTTTCTTTAGGGACACGACAATCATCAAAATAGAGCTCGCTGGTATTGGACCCACGCCACATCATCTTCCCGTGCATCTCTCTTGCTTCAAATCCAGGGGTGCCGGATTCAATAAGGATACACGAAAGCTCGGGCCTGCCATCATCACGGGTCCCAGTACGGCAGAGACAAGTCACCCCTGATGTAATTGTAGTAGAGGCATTGGTAATAAAGATCTTACTCCCGTTAATGACCCATTCGTCTCCGTCCAAGACCCCTGTGGTCTTGGAATTGCCGGCGTCAGAACCGGCATTGGGCTCAGTCAAACCAAAGCCCCACAGGGCCTCCCCGCTACACAGTTTTGGAAGATATTTCTCTTTTTGCTCCTCACTCCCAAAATAATAAAGAGGACCGATCCCTAAGGAATTGCCTGCCGCTACCGTGGCCGCATGTGATCCATCCACCCTGGCAATCTCTTCGGTGGCGATAATATACGAGACATAATCCATGCCCTGGCCGCCATATTTTTCAGAAACAAACATCCCGAAAAGACCCAGATCGGCCATTTTCTTCATGGTTTCATAGGAGAATTCCTCTTTTTCATCCAACTCCCTTGCAACCGGTTTGATCTCATTTTCAGCAAAATCACGTACCGAATTGCGCAGGATCTCCTGTTCCATAGATAAACTGAAGTCCATAAGTGCTCCCGTAATTAAGGAATCGCGAATTTAGGGATTTAGGGATTCAAGACTAAACCCTTAAACCCTTCCGCAGATTCTCACAGATTGTTCAAACATATCCATATCATCCAGGCATTCATCCCCCACCCAACAAATTTCATAATTCCTAAATCCCTGAATTCCCATATCCGCCATTTTATAGGACTAAGTGGAAATTTTGTCAATTAGAAAAGAAATCGTTGGGGAAGGCGAACATAGGGATACTGTC
>JAOZQV010000472.1 GCA_029932035.1 Deltaproteobacteria bacterium
GACCTCTTCCGACCCTATGCTCAACATACACCGGTGATCAGTAGGACATTCCGGTTTCAGGCAGGGCGCGCACTCTATTTCATGCTTTACAATCCTCGTTTTCGGGCCTCGCGGACCTGTAGCCACATGGTCAGTGGGGCCAAATATGGCCACTGTCGGCACACTCAGGGCAGCGGCTATGTGCATAAGGCCTGAATCATTGGTTATAAAAAAAAGACACCGGCTGATCAGGCCCATGACCACATTCAATGATGTGCGGTCACAGAGGTTCAGTGACTGATGCCCCATTGAGCTGCAAACATGGCTGCAAATCTCCTTCTCCTTGCCGCTCCCAAATATGAGGATCTTGGCCCCCCACTCTTCAACTGCCCTGTCTCCGATCTCTGCAAAACGATCCGGAGACCACCGTTTGGCCCCCCCGAAGATCGCGCCAGGGCCCAGACCCACCAAGAGATCTCGCTCTTTTATTCCCTCCTCGCCGAGTATCCTGTCAGCAGAGTCCTTATCCCCTTGAGAAACATGGATGGTTGGATTACGGCTCTTTGCCTCCCATCCCATTGCCCTCAGGATAGAGAGATAATATTCCGACTGGTGGATTTTCAGGACCTCGTCACTTGGCATGATCCTATGCGTCAGCAGAAAACCACGCCCGTCCGTACTATAACCAATGCGATATTTAACCCCCCCCATATATGCCAGAAGGGCCGCCTCAAATGCGTTTTGGAAGAGGATAGCTAAATCGAATCTGTCTTTTCGAATCAACCTGATAGCCCTGATCATCTCACCAAGACCGGTGAAGGCCCCCTCCCCCTTCTTGAATGTTAATATCCGATCCACTGCGGGATGGTTACTGAAAATCGACTCAACCCATGGTTTTGCCAAGACGGTTATGGCAGCTGCAGGGAAATTCTCTTTAACGGCCTCTAATGCCGGCAGGGTCATCACCGCATCTCCCACCCAGTTGGTGGCGCGGATAATGATCCGTTTGACCTTTGCCTTATCAATCTTTTTGCGGGCCAGGAGTTTAAGCATGACCGGCTAACCCTCTGCGTTCTCTGGGTCTGGGCGGTGATAATAATCTTCAGGAAGCGGGCAATAGGGCCTGGTCTTCCACCGCTTATGAAACCAGAACCACTGATCCGGATACCGGCGGACATATTTCTCAATGATCTGTGTGAAAAGGGCGGTGTTTTCCTCGGTGTCCTTTATTTTGTCACCGGTTCTCAGCAATGGTACCTCATCTCCAAAGACCACCCGGTGCCTCCCGTCAGGCTGCCTCACTGAAAAAGACGGTATCACAGGGGACCCGGTCCTCAAGGCAACAAGGGCCAGGCCCTTGTTAGTACAGGCCGGCTTACCTAAGAATGGAACGAAAACCCCTTCATACCAGTCCACATTTTGGTCTAACAGTATCCCAATAACCTTGTTTTCTTTCTTTGCCGCCAACAGCTTCTTCATTGCGCGTTTCTTCGGTATAATCTCTGCCCCGAATCTGGATCGGAGGTTTTTCAACAACCTGTCGGCAGGCGCGAAATCAGCAGGTCTCACCACAACTGCTCCTTTGACATTAAACCGGAGGGCAAAGGCCGCGGACATGAGTTCCCAGTTTCCGAAGTGCCCGGTCAGCATGAAAACCCCCCTCCCCTTCTTCAAAGCCTGACTTACGGCGTCTTCATTGTCGAAAATCACGTACCTATTCAGGTTTGCCCGGTTCAGCCTGAGGATATGGGGGGCCTCAAACAGCATCTGGGCAAAATGCGCTACAATCCGCCCGTTGAGTTCAATCAACTCAGACATAGTCATAGTGTCCCCAAAGACATATCGAAGGTTATTCAAAGAGGCCTTTATTCGCCTCTTCAGGACTACCGCCAATATGTTCCCTAACATCCGCCCAAGGGACTGTCCTACACGGAAAGGGATTAGGGATATGAGCCATACGAGCCCATAAAGGGCCCTGTATGTCCATATCGAAAGAGTTTCATTATTCTGAAAGTCCATTTCTGATTATTCCAAAAATGCCCTCTTGCCCCGGCAAGAAGGCGAATCTAACAGATAAATAAGCTAAGTCATTATCCATCTGCGCAGCCGTGGTAAAGGCGAAAGGGGCAATTCTCATCCAGTCTTTTTCCGTTGTAAGAAGGTACCTGGCGCCAATACTCTCCTTCATTCGGATCAGTTCCCTGATTTCATCCCCATCCAATGGGTAGTGATCCCTGAACCCCTTGAATTGACCCACATCCGCGCCCAATTCGATCAAACTCTCCTGGAACTGTTCAGGGTGGGCAATGCCGGCAAAGGCCAATACTCGCTTTCCTCTCAAAAACCCAGGAGTATGCGCCTCACCCGAAAGGGGAAAAACCAACTTGTCCGGGATATGATCCGCACAAAAAACAGGCGTCGAGGGAAATCGCTCTTTCAGGAATGCCAATGTTTCTTGCGGCGAGCGCATGGCGCATGGCGCATGGCGCATGGCGTTACTCTCTGCCCCCGGCCCTCTGCCCTCTGCGCGCCGCACTCTGCTGAACCGTGTAAGGATGAAGGCGTCTGCCCTGTCCAACTGACTTAGAGGTTCTCTCAGGGGTCCCCATGGAAGCAGATGGGCATTTCCAAAAGGCTCAGAGGCGTCTATCAACGCCAGATTAAGGTTCCTCTCCAACCCTAAGTGTTGAAATCCGTCATCCAGGATAAAGAAGTCAGAACCAAACTTTTTATGCGCATACATCCCTGCGAGGTAACGG
>JAOZQV010000473.1:0-1553 GCA_029932035.1 Deltaproteobacteria bacterium
TCCGCATTGTTGTATTCAACAAGGGTTTTTAGCGCGTTTTTATCTCCCCACTGGTACTCGTTCCAGAGTCTGACCGCTTCAAAGCCGTCAATTCCGTCAATATCTGTGCCACGATTTATACCCAGTTCTTTCTCTATCCTTTTCAGACCGCCGGCATAACCCAGCTTTTTCAGCAGAAACCTCAGATCAATATGGGCCGCGGGCAGTGTGATCCCCGGGAACCAGGACCGAATAAAGGGGAGATCAAAGGTGGCGCCGTTAAATGTTATGACAAGATCGTAGCGGGCGATTGCCGTTTCGAAATCGTCCAAGTTGATCCCATTTACAAAGGTCTGGACATCCGTCCCGTCGTAAATCCCTATGACGGTGATTTCATCCGTGTGCTGATAATACCCGGTGGTTTCTATATCGAGATAAACGGCGTTGTTTTTGAATGCATCATAAGTGCGCCACATCTCCGCTGGTGGGAGACGTTCACTGAAAAAGGAAGCGTCTTTTTTATGTTTCAGAGATGCCTCAAGATCCTGGACGATAAATTCATCCCGGGCCTGAGAAATGATTATCTCCCCGTGATCGATAAAATGTCTCCAGGTATGGATGCCCTGTCGCCAGAGCTTCTGCTCTGTTTTGGGGCCGATACCAGCTATGTGGATGAAGGTTCGTTCTATCATGGTTAGGTACTGGATGCTGGATACTGGATGCTGGGTATTAGTCAAGTTGCGGGTTACGGGTTACGGGTCAGGTTTTTCAATCAACAATCAACAATCATCGATCATCAATCCCAAGGGGTTGCGGGTTTAGATCTTGAAGCCTGAGACATTGAGTAGTTGTTTCACTGTATCAAGGTTTGCGCTTATCTCTTCCGGCTTAAGCTCTAAGGTCATGGTTCCACGATACCCGATCTGATTCAACCTCGGGAAAATTCCGCCAAAATCAACTACCCCTTTCCCCACGGGCAGGTGGAGGTCGTCGGTCTGTGAATCTCCCCCGAGATTATCATGTAGGTGGATATGTTTTATCCTGTCCGGGAACTTCTCTATAAAACCGAAGCTTGTGTTTTTATCCGATAATAGCTGGGCATGACCTAAGTCGAGAGTGAGGTTTAAAGAAGGGAGGGCGCCAAAGATCGGGGCCAGATGCTCAGTGGTTTCGCTCAGGTTCTCTAAGCATAACGTGATGTCAGAATCCCCGGCCCTCTGCAGCACCCTCTTTAGGAATCCAACCTTGTATGCAACCAAATCAGGCACAACGAACCGGGGATCGAGCCAGAGATGAATTGTCAACAGCCTCATTTCCAATTGCGGCATTATGGAGAGGATTTGCATCAACTTGGGAAGGTAGGTGTTTTCCAGGGTGTCAGCGTTGTTGGGATCACCCTCTCGCGGCCCGTGGCACAGATAGTAGAGGCCCAGGTCATCCCTGAGATCCTGGTAGTTTTCTATGTAACCAAGGAACTTCTCCGGGTTTGTGATGGGAATTTCAGCGAACTGAAGCCCTAACTCATTGAGTAGGACCACGTCATCAGGACTGCGTGCAGTGCCTCCAAGGTGGAT
>JAOZQV010000473.1:1653-2730 GCA_029932035.1 Deltaproteobacteria bacterium
TAAACATCCCGTTGTCATAGACCACGACATTTTTGCCGGAGGCAAGATGGGCTGTAACGGTCTTTTGTTCGGTATTCACAAGGTCCCAGTGGAGCGCTGAATCATTGAACCCTAATTTGTCCTTCATCTCCTTGGTGAGTTTGGCGGGATCTCCGTCATAGGTATCTGTGTATGATGCGCCCACGGCCAAATGACAGTTTCCATAGCGGCCCCCGTAATTCTCATCATAGAGGGTGCTGGCCATAAACCTGTTTATCTTGGAAAAGCGTTTGTCTGTAAGGGAGAACTCTCCAACCCTGTGAGCTCCCCTGTCCATGCGTAGTTGTTTCTTGGTAAAGGCCTCGCCTTTTTTGGCCTTTACCTCGGACACTGAGCCTCTTTTAAATGTGAGTTTGACTCCCTCCACAAGATTGCCACTCCTGAAAGAAGGCTGGTTGGCAAAGTAAGCGCCTTCGGTTCCCCTCCAGTCAGGGGAGATAAAGAGCTCAAAGCTGGGGATATTGTGGCCTGATATTCCTATCCATCTTCGCCTGTCTCCGGGCCGTATTTTGAGATCGATCCCCTCTGATTCAACGTGATAGTATGCTACGTCCATGCTGTTCATCCATTTTTTAATGGCAATGGCATCCGTGAACACGCTCTTCCATGCCCCAACAGGGTCGGGTTTATTTAAGTAGCACGCCTTTATGATCTGGTTAGTATATTGTCTGAGAGAAAGCTTAGCCTTTTTTGCTAATTCTTCTGTTGGCATCATGCAGAGGGTCCAGCCTAAGTCGCCTTTCTCTTCTTTTTTCCGCATGATATCGCGGAGCGGTTTCATTGCCACGGCAACTTTGCCGATCCTCTTTGGATCGATGTCTGCCAAGTGGGTAAGGGAGGCCGGTGCATGGAGATATATTCTGCCGTTGATGTTTTTATAGAGGTCGTCCTGCCAGGAGCCCCTGAAGACAAGCTGTTTGTTGTTGGCCTTCTCGTAGAAATTATGTTCCATGACGGGCGTAACGCTCGAGCGCATGACCGGATTCATCCCCATGTCCAACAGCTTTGCCTGAAGGAATTCCGCTAAATGGACAGCCG
>JAOZQV010000474.1 GCA_029932035.1 Deltaproteobacteria bacterium
TCGTTTGTGTGGAGAGTTGAAAGGACCAGATGTCCTGTCTGCGCGGCCTGGAAGGCTGTGACTGCGGTCTCACTGTCCCTTATCTCGCCAACCATTACGATATCCGGGTCCTGCCTGAGGATTGACCGTAGTCCTGCAGCAAAGGTAATACCAGCAGCAGGGTTTATCTGCACCTGATTGATTCCTGAGACATCGAACTCCACCGGATCTTCCACTGTCACGATATTGACTTCCGGGGAGTTGAGTTTATTAAGAAAGGCATAAAGGGTTGAAGATTTTCCGCTTCCGGTAGGTCCAGTTACAAGGATGATCCCTTGAGGCGTGGTTATGGCGCCCGAGATGTGCTTTAGATCCTTGTCTGAAAAACCGAGATCTTCGGGGTTCATTTCCGCGGTAGCTGGATTTAAGATACGGATGGTGACCTTTTCACCGTATGATGTGGGCAAAGTAGAGACCCTGAGATCAAATGTCTTGCCGCCGTGTTTCACCTGGGCCTTGCCGTCCTGAGGCTTTCTCTTGATGGAAATATCCATGTTGGATATGATCTTGATCCTGGACACGACCCCCGCATGAATATGCTTGTCTGCCTGCATTATCTCTCTCATAATGCCATCAACACGATAACGAATGATGATAGACGTTTTTTGCGGTTCAAGATGTATGTCGCTCGCCTTAAGTTTGATGGCATCGGCAAGCACTGAGTTGGTGAATCGGACAATAGGTGGAAGTTCGCCTGCGACAAGAAGCTCGTGAGCCTCCTTCTCATCTGGATCCCTCTCCTGAATGATTTCTATTTCTCCATCTATGTTCGGTCCCGAATCTAAGCTTTTCTTAAGATCCTTCTTCGGATAATGCCTTCCTATTGCATCTAAAATGTCTCCCTCAGGGACAACGGCCACATCAATTTGCGTCTGGGTAAAAAATCGCAAATCGTCTAACGCGTACAGGTCTAAAGGATTGGCCATGGCCACGAGGATACTGTTTTCCCTCTTCTTGATCGGAATGACTAAATGATTCTCGGCAAGTTCAGCGGGCACCAATCCTATGACCTCCTTCGCTATCTTTACCTTTTCGAGGCGACCATAGGGTATTTTTAGTTGCCTGGCTAAAGTCTTGGCAATAATCACTTGATCAGCCACCCCCATATCCACAAGAATCTGGCCTAATCGCTTCTTTTGGGTTTTTTGAGTTTCAAGGGCCTTGGTTAGTGTCTTTTCATCTATAAGGCCGCTCTTTACCAGGATTTCCCCTAACCTCAATTTTTTTGGAGGAGATACTGACGGTTTCTTGGAGTTGTCCATATGTTATTACCTTTCATAGAATTTGAGTCTGTTAGGCATATCTGCCGCAGGTGCCGGAAAAGCGGGGATTCAGAGGGGGGCCTAAACGATGAATCTTGCAACTTTCAGAAGTTAAGGGCAGACCTCCCATTTTTGAGAGGTTAAAGTTCTATCAAAGCGGCGCCGGTTTTTCATAAATCATACGCAGAGGGCATTAGTGTGTCAAGATGAAAACAGTTCAGAGTTTTCAATAACACCTCTTTTTTGTCCAAGTTGATGCAAATTGTTTCGGTGCAAGTGATAATTGAAATTGATATTGGTCTTAATTATAGCTTGACAAGTAGGAATGATATAGAATAGGGTGCAATAATTATCTATTGCCTATTCTCAACCACTATATCGCTGCAAAAAGGAAGACCCAATGAAGTGCACCTACCATCCCCATAAAGATGCGGTAACTAAATGTTCCCAATGCCAGAAGCCCCTGTGCGACGAGTGCGTGGCATCCAGAAATGATAAAGAGGTCGTGTGCAGTCGCTGTGCTATTCTCGTAGCTGCTCAGGATGCCTCCCTCGGGGTAGATTTGCGCGTTGAGGAAAGAGAGGATAAGAGACAGGCCAGAGAGACCAAGGGTAAGCGGAAGTCCAGCGCCCTCCTGCTCGTCGTGATAGCCTTTGCCGCAGTTGTATTGATTGCCAATCTGTATTTTTACCTCAAAAGTCCAGACATACCGGATTCCAAGCAATTTGATCCATTTGAAGATCTTGAATTTACTGCCGCTCTCATAAACGATGCTGTTATAGACTACGCGAATGACCACGAAGGGAAATTCCCGGATAAATTGGATGACATACCTGGCAAATATATGCCTTCTGAAAAGATCACGTCATCG
Organism: Deltaproteobacteria bacterium; assembly: GCA_029932035.1. Classification (GTDB taxonomy): domain Bacteria; phylum Desulfobacterota; class DSM-4660; order Desulfatiglandales; family Desulfatiglandaceae; genus Desulfacyla. The sequence goes on from JAOZQV010000474.1 coordinate 2,173, forward strand.
GTTCTTGAGAAGTTCTCCTACACCCGGTCTTCACCTCGTTCATATGAGCTTCGAGTGAAAGACTCAGAGGGAGGGACAGATTCGGAGCTTGTTTTTACAGAGGAGGATTAGGTCATGACTGCCAGAACTCAGGTAAAATGCTTCTCATCCAGGCGGAATAATGGGTTCACCCTTGTTGAACTCATGATAGTCCTAGCCATCTTAGGAGTCCTTGCGGCTATCTCGATACCTAACTTCAGCTTATACAGGGCCAAGGCGGAGTATGCTGCGGTGAGAACAACCCTAAAACACCTAATGGACGGTGAAGACTTTTACTTCGCCGAAAACAGTAGCTTTTTTCCCAGAGGTGGAAGGATCAATATTCCAAAGGGGACCGCAAAGGATATCCCGCAACTGGCTTATAATTTTCCCGAAGGGCATAAAAACCGTTATATTATACAGGGGAGAAACAATCGCCGTCGCAATTATTATCGCATTCAGGTTCGATGCGACTTTGACGCCAACAATAACGGTAGAAATGACAGATACGATGTCATTACGGATATCATAAGTC
>JAOZQV010000475.1 GCA_029932035.1 Deltaproteobacteria bacterium
AATTTTAATTTATACAGGTCGAGTAAAGCCCACTTTTCCAATCTTTTACAAAACCTGCTTGACGCCCCGCCGGTGGTAACTAATGAAACCAACGATCTTTTTACTATCCTCAAGAATACAGCTCATTTTTTTCGGATTTTGGGAAAAGAAAATATCATAGTTCTCAAAGGAATTCTTGACAGAGAGAAAGCATCATTTGAAGATATCCTCAAAACTTTCTACACCCTTACAGATTATCCTGAAACCCTGAAAAAAGAGTATGGAATGACCTTGTCACAGGATGCACTTTACGACTATGCTGGTTTTTTTCTCAATACCATGGGTGGGCGCCTTTATCTTTTCAGGCGCGATTCTGCTTCAAGAATGACAGTAAGTTTCTATGCAATTCAGATAATTGATAAAGCTATCAAAGATGGAAATAACAGACATGGAATTGACTTGCTTCCTGCTATTGATTTCCTCATTAATGAAATGGAAAACACTGGGAAACAGCTCTTGTTGAAGGAAGAATACCTTGACACCCTTTACGATCAAAAAGAAAGCTATAATTAGCATCTGCTCCGCAATAGAGCACTTTCAAAGCACAATTCACTGACACACCCCACAAAGGGGCATAAGCTAACTCGTCATGGCCGGTATAAGGGGAGGATTCAGACATGATCAATGATTTTTTCAACAAAGACCTTTTCTCCTATCTTCAGTCATCGCCTACTCCCTTTCATGCTGTCGAAAATATAGAAACCCGTGACTGTTTGCAAGCCGACATCGTAATCGATCCGACCCTGAACCGGTAGCCATTGCAGCCACACGCCAAAGATCAGAATCAGCACAAGCCCCAGCCAGAAACCGGGCATAGAGATGCCCAAAAAGGCAATGGCCATGCTCAACCGGTCCAAGAGGGAGTTTTGGCGCACGGCCGAGATGATGCCGATGGGGAAAGCAACAGCTAGAGCGAACAGTAAGGCCCCCATCGCCAGTTCGATGGTGGCCGGCAGCCGTGCTCCAATAAGGACGACGACACGTTTTTTCTTGATGTATGAATAGCCCAAATCACCCTGTACGGCATCGCGGAGAAAGTACCCCAGTTGGGTGGTGATGGGTTTGTCCAGGTGGAATTCGCTGCGCAATTGCTCAATCTCACCGGCTGAAACGGCTCCGCCCTGGCCCATCATAATATCTACCGGGTCGCCGGGAGTTAAACGAACAGAGATAAAGACAATGATGGCCACACCAAACATAATGGGAATGGTATATAAAACCCGTTCCAGGATTTTTACAGCTCTCATAATAGTCTCTCCTTCCTGGAGACACGCTGTTTCCGATTTGATAAAGAAGACCCTAAAGGCCTTGGCTGGATTTAGACCTTTAGGGTCCGGAATAGCGGAGCTTACGGAGCTGTCAGGCAGACATCATGTAGATTGATGCGGCTGTCCGAAGCCGGTTCCCAGTTCTGAACAGACATGGAGGCCGCCTCCGCCTCCTCGGGCAGGATCAAGAACACGGCGGGGGCCTCATCGTAGACAATCTGCTGGGCTTCGTCGTAGATCTTCTGTCGTTCCGTCGTATCAGATGCGACTTCGCCCAGTTTGATGAGTTCATTCACCCGCTCGTTGTTGTAGGTCGAGAAGTTCCCGCGGCCGTAAGGCTGGCCCTCCACATAACCGTGCCACTTGGCTTCGAAGTGTCCCACAGGATCAAAGGCCGAATCGCCCCAGTCTCTCAGGAATGACATACGTTCACCCGCCAGCAACTGGGGTTTGATGACGCTGTACTCCCAGAAGCGCACACCGGCGTCAATGCCAAGCTCCCGGAACAGACCGGCCACTGCTTCGGCCAGAGAGCGGAATGACTCAACGGTGTCTATGGTAAAGGAGAAGGGTTGCCCGTCTTTATCCAGGAAGCCATCACCATCCGTGTCCTCCCAACCGGCTTCCGCCAGTAGAGCCAGCGCCTTGTCCGGATCGTAGGGATACGGTTCCAGGCTCTTGTTGACGAAGTTGTTAAAGGGCGACAACGGTCCCGGAAGGGCTACGGCGCGACCGCCGTAGATTGCGTCGATGATGAGTTGTTTATCAATGGCGTAGTTCAGCGCCTGGCGAACCTTCACGTCGTCGAAGGGCGGCTTGTGGACATTCATCTCCATCCACTTGGGCCGGGTTCCCGGCGCTGTCTTCACCTGGATGCCTGGGGTCTGCGTCAGCATGTCCACCAGCTCGGCCGGTACGGACTGGATGATGTCCACCTCTCCAGCCAGCAGCGCGGCCACCCGGGTGCTGGTCTCGGGGATCACACGGAAGATGACCCGCGGCACACAGGCCGGTCCTACCGGCTCCAGGTCGGGCGCACCGCCCCAGTAGTCGTCAAAGCGATCCAGGACAATCTGGTCGTCGAGTTGACCCTCTACGAACATGAAGGGGCCAGCGCCAACGGGATGTTCGACAAAGCCCTTGGTTCCCACCTCTTCCAGGTAGGCTTCAGGTACAATTTGCTGGTGAACCAAAAGCTGCATCATCGGTGGCCAAGGGCCGCTGAAGTGCATCACCACCGTGTAATCATCCGTCTTTTCGATGGATTCCAAGGGGGCGATGAGTCCCCTGCGGGGTGATGAGTGGGGCTCGGGGTACTCGATGGCGTTTTCCTGGATGATGCGGTTGAAGGTGAAAACCACATCGTCAGCCGTCATTTCAGCGCCGTTCTGGAACAATACTCCCTGTCGGAGTTTGAC
>JAOZQV010000476.1 GCA_029932035.1 Deltaproteobacteria bacterium
AGGGCGCCTCGTAGACGATTTCCCGGCCCCGGTTAATCACAACACCATTCAAACTAACGGAGCCCACATCAATTCCCGCAAAAAATATCTTTTTATCCACGTTTCCTCTTTTTCCACCAGTGGATTCATTAGCCCGTTTTGGAGGATAATGATCTAACCAAAAGCGGCTACCGGTACAGATCGCTCTTTTGCGAAACTTTGGCGGTGTAACTTAATACGTTCAATCTCGTGCAATGTGTCAGCTGTTAAATAGCTCTCCCCACAACCAGGGCAACTGACGACAGGGATATTTTCAATGACAAGCAATCTTGAACTCTTGCCGTAACTTCGGGTCACGTGACGAACTTGAGCGCCTTCTTGTCCACAAATATCACAAATCATTTTTTTGCCTCATATTTTGTATATTGTAATAATTACTAATTTTCCGGTAATACTCAATTTGGCAACCACAACCGCCATGCCAACGGAAATGGTTTCGCCTTCAACAATGTATTTCCACTCTTTTGTATTATGATCTTTTTGTCGTTCAACAATGTTACCTGTAAGAACGACGCGTTCAATGTCAAAAATGGACAGGTTGTCATCGGTCATTTCTTCTTCAGCATGAAAGGTCATTATATACTGTCGGGTTCGTATTCTCTCTCGCATTTGCTTTAAAATACGTTCATACATATCATCCCCCGGCAGATTTAAATGATATCGGTATCAACTTTCTGCCCATGCTTCAAAATTTCATGTACAATTGGATTTGCCACATTAAAGTCCTTTTCTCTAAGAGGATGTGGCTCAATTCTGCTGTCAATTTTCCGTCTCAACCTCATTAGGTCCAGTTGTATGTCCATGGGATTCTTAAATTCTTTTAGAATAACAGCAATGTCTATATCACTTTCTTCGTGATTTGTACCCTTTGCATATGAGCCAAAAAGAAAGACCTGCTTGCAGGCATATTTTACCTTTATTACTGAAGCATATTTTCGAGCAATATCTATAGCATCTGTTCGATCCATTTGCGTAGTTCCTTAATTTTGACAACCCACGATTCAGTATATTCGCGAGTGAATTTGGGGTCACATCTTAAATATTAACTATCGGGTCCCGAAGCTTTTCCGGCCTGGCTCTCATTCGCCTGGGCTGCGTGATCTCTCGGGATAAAGGAATGCTAGCATCTAATATTAAAGATCCTACCCCAATGACCCACTGTACTCTTTTTCAACCAAGCTGGTGATATAGTCAATAAGTTGTTCTGCCTTTGAGATCCAGGGCAGAACCTGCGATTCTTCAAAACTGACGAAGTCGATGTAGTCACCCTCTTGACGCCTTTCAAAAAGATCATTGTAGGTCCGCGCCAAACTCTTCGGGATCGTACCTGTCTTCACATACTGCCTGTTGAATAGGCTACGCACGCCAGTATGCTTGGATGAGGACAGACCGTGACGTACAAGAAGAGCCGAGACAGCATAGAAGCAGGCATAGTAGAGACGGTTCACACATGCATTCCATCGGCCTGTATTGGCAAGAATACGAGCATCCTCAAGAGTCTCGTTTGCTCGGGTCATACGGTACAACACCAAATCCTTGCTCCATTCCGTCACAGTCTAAGCCCTTCCTGTTGTACTCGCTGGTGAAAGGGTATAGCCTGATAGAGATCACTATTCCATTCTTCACGGTTCCGCACAATCGAGGAGATGATTTCTCCGGATTCCCATTCTATTTCATAAAGGCTATGTCGAATTCGATCTATACGTTCATCACTTAGAGAGCCATCAACCAGGATAAGGAAGTCCCAGTCTGACTCCGAGAGAGCATCTCCACGAGAGCGGGAACCGTAAAGAATAATCTCTGAATCAGGTTCCACCTCATTAACAGCTTGCCTTATTTGCTCAATTAACTCATCTCGTTTCATATAATCACCTCATATTCTTTGGAACCCTAACCATTTTGGCAACAAAAAAAGTGTTATAGGGCCAAAAACGAGCCCTTTTAACAAACAAAATCGTATAGTTTTAACCAGTTAGCGTAGCCCGACCCCATTCGTATTAATGGGTAGACATTCAAATATCTGGTAGACGGTTTCCATATATTTTTCTTAAAACCTGCAACCAAACAAACCACCGTCTTCTGTGGCGTCAGTTAAACTTACCGGTAAAACGTAATCGTTCAGATCAAACCCTTCGATTGTTTCCTTGAAAGCATCATCCTCATTCATTGTAACAATATATTGAAATCCTAATTCTTTGGCGGCTTGAGCGCCGATTTTCAGCGCACTTATAATTTGTCGACCATCTACCCCGTCAAACAGATGGCTATCATGAACTAAAAACTCCGGCCCAATCTCCTTTTTATGACAGAGTCGCATTAACATCATATCAAAACAGAATATCTGCATGCTTTTAATCCCCTTGCTGCGGTCTCCCTGCATAGGAAATTCAAAAACCGGCCCATTGCTTGATGGTTCAATAGTCATGCTTCCCGCAGATTCATACAATGATTTTGATACCCTCTCAAAGGCTAAAATGGCCTCTGACAAGGCTGCTTCCTGCTCTGAGAAATTTTTGCGCAAACGTAGGGCGAGATTGTTACGTTCAAACTGTAAATACAGTTTCACTCATGTTTTCTCCTGAAGACCAATCGCCAACAGGCAATCGCACATGTTCCTCTTCTTCAGCTTCGACCCACTTCATTGCCCATATAAAAAATCTCTCCCGAGTGGTCCTG
>JAOZQV010000109.1:0-369 GCA_029932035.1 Deltaproteobacteria bacterium
GAGAAAAGGCCCTGGTTGCCATGGCCCTGATTTTTGCTATCTATCTGATCAAGCCGAGTCCGTTCTGTCTCCTTGATGAGGTGGATGCCCCCTTGGATGAGGCCAATATCGACCGGTTCAACACCCTGCTGCAAGAGATAAAGCAGGCATCTCAGATAATTATGGTAACGCATAGCCGGAAGACCATGGAAGTCACAGACCGCCTTTACGGGATTACAATGCAAGAGCGTGGGGTGTCCAAGCTTGTATCTGTGAACATAAACGGTGGCTCTGACCGGACGCCTGAAGCAATCAGTATAGGGAAATAGGACGTTGGCTTTTTTTAAGAAAAAAAAGGGGAAAGAACAAGAAAATAACTCAGTTACTCCG
>JAOZQV010000109.1:379-10243 GCA_029932035.1 Deltaproteobacteria bacterium
CCAGACCATCCCTGACAGCAAGGCCTCAAATCAGGAAAAAGGCCTTTTTCGCAGGCTCCGCCAGGGGCTTTCAAAGACAAGGTCCTCTCTGACAGGGAGATTGGACCGCCTTTTTCTGGGTAAGAAGGAGATCACAGAGGAACTGTTGGATGATTTGGAGGAGATTCTTTTCACCTCGGATATCGGTGTAGCCACAACCCAGGAGTTGATCGATTCTGTTCAGGAAAAGGTGGCCAGAAAGGAGCTTAAAGATCCTGAGAAGCTAAAGACTGCCCTTAAAGAACATATGTTGTCGTTCTTGGACGTTGAGGCAGTGGAGCGCCCCTCCCCCGGCCCGGGAGAACCTATCGTCATAATGGTCATCGGTGTAAACGGCGTTGGAAAAACCACCACCATAGGAAAGGCGGCTAATCGTTTCAGATCAGAGGGGAAAGAGGTCATGTTGGTTGCAGCCGACACCTTCCGGGCCGCTGCGGTGGAGCAGTTGACTATCTGGGGCGAAAGGGTAGGTGCAACAGTCATAAAACAGGATACGGGCTCAGATCCTTCGGCCGTGGCCTTTGACGCCCTGACTGCCGCCGTTGCCAGAAAAGTTGACGTGGTCCTTATCGATACTGCCGGCCGACTTCATACAAAGATCAATCTCATGGAAGAGCTGCAAAAGATCCATCGGGTGATCGGCCAAAAGCTTCCTGGTGCCCCCCACGAGGTCTGGCTAATTTTGGACTCCACTACGGGTCAAAATGCGATTGCACAGGCCAAGACATTTGATGAGAGGTTTGGGATAAGCAGCATTATCCTGACCAAGCTTGACGGGACTGCAAAGGGAGGCATCGTGGTGGGCATTTCCGCGGAACTTGGCATACCGATCAAATTTATCGGCATAGGGGAAAAGATGGACGACCTCAGACCCTTTAACGCCGCGGATTTTGTGCAGGCTATCTTTGATTAGGACTCACCCGCCCCAGCGCTTGAAAAGGTTATGCTCAATCTGCAGGTAATCAAATATTTTTCCAATGGTTTGGTGAATGATGTCATCGATGGTCTTGGGTTGGTGATAAAAGGAGGGCACAGGGGGAAGGAGATGGGCGCCCATGTCGGCGGCCATGGTCATCAGCCTGAGATGCCCTTTATGAAGAGGGGTCTCCCTGACCACGAGGACCAGTTTTCTCTTCTCTTTTAGGGTTACGTCCGCGGCTCTGACAAGGAGGTTGTCGGTATAAGAGTTGGCGATTCCGGAAAGGGTCTTTATGGTGCACGGCGCCACCACCATTCCAGCGGTCAAAAAGGACCCGCTGGCCAAGGAAGCGCCCACATCTCTGTTGTCGTAGCAATAGTCGGCCATGGCCTTAACATCGGCTGACTTATAGTCAGTTTCGATTTCAATATTTCTCTCCCCTGACTCGGATATAATCAAGTGTGTTTCGATCCCTTTATCCTTAAGGAAGCCCAGCAATTTCACACCGTAGATTACACCACTTGCTCCTGCAATTCCCACAACAATTCGATTGTTCATACAATACCTTATTTTAGGGACGCAGATTTTCGCAGATGCACGCAGATCTGAAAGTCGTGGAAAACTGCGTTTATCTGCGTCCAGAATATCAGAGGATTTTGACTACTGTCTCAACAACTCCCCTTGCAAACTCTGGGTCCTCCATATTGGCATCAATTTCCAACACTTCAATCCCCGGGTTCAAACCGTCTTGCAGTTCCTCAACAAAGACGCGGTCTTCTTCAGGATCGTAGGTGGCATTGCCGGGATAATCAACAGAAGACCATCCCCTCTGCGGTATGAGGACCTTGACGGGTCCCTCTGCTCGATTCAGTTTTTCCTTAAAGGCTTTTGCAACCTCTCTTAGCTCATCGGGAGAAAGACGCACCCATGTGCGGAATCTGTCTAAGTCGTACTTTCTCCGTTCATGATATTCCGGTTTATATTTGGATTTGGCAGGGGTCATGTGGTTGACACTGCAGGTGGATATCACCTGGGCAATTCCTGCCTTGCCCGCGGATTCCATTCGATTTGGCCCCGCATCTCTCATAAACCCGAAGAGATGTTCCCCAACCCCGCCCGGCGCAAGATCTATGACGCCCTGGAAAAGACCTTGTGACAGCATCTCTTCCATGGCCCTGTCCCCGATCCCTGCGGCGGAAAAACCGATCACCTGATAGCCTCTCTCTTCAAGAGCAGTCCTCACTGCACTGGCGCATTTTTCACAGGGACCTAACATTGTCATTGCGATAGCCTTCCCCTTTTCCGCCCGGGAGGAGGTAATTGATCCCTGGACCATCCCGGCTAATGCATAGGCGGCCCTGTCAACTACGTTTTTGAGGAGGTCTGAAAGGCCGGATATCTCAACGACCGAATGGAACAGGACGATATCGCCTGTACCGATATAGCGGGTAGCAAGTCCAGGAAGGGCAGCGGTGGAAGAGATCATCAGTTTGGGGATGCCAAAGGGAAGCGACCTCATGACCTCTGTGGCCATGAGCGATCCGGTTGATCCGCCGATGCCGATCACGCCATCCAGTTTCCCTTCAACAAAGTATTCACCGGCAATACGCGACGCTCCCGCGATGGTGATATTGGTGATCCGCGAGCGTTCTCTTGATGCACGGATCTCCTCGATGCTGCCGCCGCCGGCCTTTGCCACCTTCTCCGGTGTAATATCCGCCCGCGTAGGCCCTTCCCCCCTCATGGAGATATCCATCAGTAAGGGTTTTATCCCAAGAGATTCTATTTTATCCCTGAGGTAATAGGTCTCTTCACCCTTTGTATCCAAGGTGGAAATGATGAGCGCTGTTTTTTCCATTATATTCCCCATCCGCAGATTACGCAGATTACCGCAGATTATTCTCCCCTCACCCATCCAATATTCAATAGTCAGTATTCAATATTCAATTACAAATCCCTACCCCTGTTCCGCCTCGACCTTCGCTTTGATATCCTTTTTCAGGGTCTCTTTGTTGACCTTCCCCGAGTCTCCCACGGCAGGGAATTCATCGACCACTTCAATACGTTCCGGGAGTTTGAACATGGCCAACTCCTTTCCCTTCAGGAATTCCACCATCTCCTCAAAGCTGAAATCCTGGCCAGACTTTGGGATGACATAGGCGCAGCATCTTTCCCCCATTTCCCTGTCAGGATAGCCCACAATAGCCACGGAGGCCACCTTGGGATGTTCATTGAGCAGACCCTCTACCTCCGCCGGGTAGATATTCTGGCCGCCCCGGATAATCATGTCCTTTGAACGCCCTAAGATCCAGAGACACTCCTGGTCAAATTTGACAATATCACCGGTAGAAGTCCAGCCTTCAGGACTAAATACGGTGGAGGTAAGTTCTTCATCCCTGTAATAGCCTGCCGGCGCATGGGGTCCCCTGAAAAATAGAATCCCTGGTTCTCCATCAGGGACCTGATTCTTTTCCTCTTCATCCATGAGCCGTACCTTGTTTCCGGGCAGCATCCTGCCCACTGTCCTGCGACGCAGATCCTTTGGGTCCTCGACACGGCACCCGGAGACAGATCCCATATCCTGTGTTCCAAGGTCACTGGTAATGGCGGCTCCAAACGCCTCTTCAGCCTCTTCAGCCACCTGGGGGGAAAGATATCCGCCGGCTGAGCGGATAAAGCGAAGCGAACTGAGGTCGTATTTGGCGGTGTCTGCCTCTAACATCCTGACTAAGTGTGTGGGCACCACGCCGATGGCGGTGGCCTTTTCCTTTTCAATCAGGGCCAGGGCCCCATCCGGACTGAACTCCTCTAACATGACCGTTTTGGCTCCGGCTATGGGAGCGGCAAAATAGGTGAGTGTCCCGGCGGCCCCGCCGGCATGGGGGGCAATCGCCATGGTGATATCATCCTTGTTCAATCCCCAGATATCGACCCTCCCTTTGGATGTGCAAACGCGTGGGGCACAGGGCCACTCCACCAATTTGGGCAGACCGGTTGTCCCGCTGGTTGTGGTCAGCAGCGCCACATTCCGGATGGGGTCCAATTTTCTTTCGGCAAGGACCGACTCATCCACCGGCTTTTCCGCCCGCTCCTGGGCCAATTTGGTGAGTGAATATGTCCCCTCAGGGGCTGATTCAGGCACCTCATCGTCAAAAAGGAAAATATGTTTGAGATGCGGGAATCTCTTTTGAAGCCCCTTATACATTTTTAGATAGTCAAATTTGCGATAAACATTTGGAATAATAACCGCAGTGGCTTCAGTCCTCTCTACCATATATTCCAGTTCCTTCTGGCGCAGATACGGATAAACCGTCAGGGATATGAGCCCCGCCCTTTCACAGGCGATCCTGGCCAAAAACCCATAGACGCTATTGGGAGACTGAATAATGACGCGGGCAAACTTGGGGATCCCCATTTCCACCCATGAAATCGCCATGGCATCCACAAGGCGTTTGGCCTCGGCCCATGTGACCCTGTATTTGGAGTCTACCAGGGCCTCTCTGTCACCGTATTCCTTAGCGTTCCTGTCGTAGAAGTCATAAAAGGTCTCATTTGTCCAGTACCCGTCCTTCAAAAACTCATTTACCATATCTTCTTTGTAACGAATCGGTTTCACTTCAAGCCTCCCGTTGTTATTGACGATTTATAATTGACGATTGACAGTCTCGTCTTTTTAAGACTCACTGCGACGTTATATCTTTTGTTTTCAACTTTGCGCCTTTGCGTCTTTGCGTGAGACCTTATCCAATTACTTCCCTGTTCGCGCCTTGATGCCGGACCTGAATTTCTCCCAAAAGTCCTTATCAGTATCCTGCCAGGCAGCGCCCCATCTCTTTTCAAAATAGGAGGTCGGTAATCTATCCTGCCAGGGACCCCAGGGATTCTTCCCCGTCTCCTTTGCCTTCAGGATATCACCGAGGAAAGTGGTAATATTTGTTATTTCCTCTTTGGGCAGGTAAGAAGCGGCCCCCTCTTTGATAGACCTCACGAGATTGTCCGGGGTAAATGCATGCGCTGTGAGCATGACTGCCGTTATCTTCTTCCGGTTGGCGATTTCCAACAGGCCATAGCCGTTAACGCCCATAATATCTAAGATTGCTACGTCAAAATCCTTAGATTCCAACAGCTCCTTGGCCTCATCAAACGTGGAAGCCCTCGCAACATCACACATCTCCAACAACTCTTCCAATATGTCCAAAATATCAGATTCGTCGTCTACAATTAGAATCCTCTTCCCATCTAACAGAGTGCTGTCTGACATAACTAAAACCCCAATTCCGACCACCTGGCCTTGACCTTTTCCACCACTTCCGGATCAAGCTCGATGGGTATCGGTTTTTCTTCCCAGTCATAAGGTATCGTGGCATCCAACAGAAGCCTGCCTGTGATCCACCTGGCATCGATAGGCAGGGAAGGATCCAGAGGTGTGGACCGACCGCGCTTGATAACCTGGGAACGATTCGGCTGAAACCGGAAGGCCAAGGCATACATAACCCTTGGGATATCCCATGGATCGATGTCCTCATCCACGACAATGACCGTTTTGAGGCCATAGGCGCCCATCTCCGTTGATATGGCTGCCGTCAACACCTGATCGGCATGACCCGGATACATCTGCTTAATGGAGATAATGGCCAGAAACCTGCCGGACCCTTCAGGCGGGCAGTAGACCGCCTTCAACCCGGGTATTTTCATGGCCAGCAACTGCTGCCACAGGGTGGCTCCGTAGGAGAGGGCCATGGTCATATGGGTATCGGTTACGGCCCGGCCCACGGTGGTCCCCCACATAATGGGATTATCCCTATGTGTGATGCATTTGACATCGATAAAATTTCTGGGATCGGTCCCCACCCCGGAATAATAGCCGGTGTACTCACCAAAAGGGCCTTCTTCCATAAATTTTTCCGCATCCACCTCCCCTTCAATCACGATCTCCGCGTGGGCCGGGATGGGCAGATCCACGGTTTCTCCCTGAACCACTTCAACGGGTTCACCGCGTAAGGCCCCGGCTACATCATACTCCGACGTAAATGCCGAAACACGGGCAGCCCCGAGGATAAAGAGCAGGGGGTCGCATCCGATAATCGAAGCCACCGGCATAGGTTTCCCCATGGCCTGGTATTTTTTCAGCATGATGTCGGCGTGTTTCCCCTTGATGAACTGGGTCCCCATCTTGTCTTTCCCGAGAAGCTGGCTGCGGTAAGTCCCCAAGTTGACCCAGCCGGTCTCGGGGTCTTTAGTGATGATGAAATGAGCGGTTCCGATATACCGTCCACCGTCTAAGGGATACCATTGGGGCACGGGGAACTTGTAAAGATCGATATCGTCACCCTTCAGGATGTTTTCCTTGCACGGTGCATCGGCCTTGTCCACCATCTTGGGCGGCGTCAGGTTTTCCCCTAACTCGGCCCATGCTTTGTAGAGATCCACAAGGGTTGAATCGAGGGGCTGCCCAATGATCAAGGCCAGCCGTTGCGTTGTGGTGCATACACTGGTGATTACCGGTGTTGCATAATCTTTCACGTTTTCAAAAAGAAGCGCCGGACCGCTCTGCTCTTCATTGAGTTTGGCGATATGCGACAGCTCTAAGTTCCAGTCTACTTCCGCGGTGATCCGTTTGCAAAGTCCCTCTTTTTCACCTGCGGCAATAAAATCCCTCATGCTTTTCATAAAAAATATTACCTCCCTTATTTTAAGATCTTGTTAATTAGTTTTGGCTTCATACTCATAATCGTACTCTTAATCATAATCGTTTTGAGTAAGATTACGATTATGATTAAGATTATGAAATAGGGAACCTATCCCGGGATCTTGATCCGCTTCATGGCCTGGTCCATCAACAGCTGGTATCCGCTCTTCTTCCCGAGAAGGGGCTCCTTCTTACGTTGGCTCCAAACGGTCTCAGGACGGGCCTGCACAATAAACATATTCTCCGGAAATGAGAAATCCATATCAATAGCCCACTCTATATCCATGGCACGACCATAGTGAGTCTCGATCCCCTTGGCTACTTTTGCAAGTTCCTTTATTTCCAGGTCTTCCAAACAGCACTTGGACTGCATATCTTCCTCTACATCTACATCTATCACCTCTCCGCCTTTCGGGTCATGGACACATTGTATATGCTTGGCAGATATGGTCCTTTCGGTGGTCTCCATAACCACCTTATCCACGACAAACTTGTCAGGATTTACCGAACCGGAGACCACGGTCTCTCCCAATCCCCAACTCCCTTCAATAACCACCTTTGACGGGTCGCCATTGGTCGGATTGAGGGTGAACATAACGCCTGCTGTCCTTGAATTAACCATTTTCTGTACCCCCACGCTAATCAGCACCTTTTCGTGGGGGAAATCGTTCTTATTCCTGTAATCAATAGCGCGCGGCGTGTACAGACTGGCCCAGCACTTTCGGACGCTATTTATAATATTTTTAGTTCCCTCTACCCACAGGTATGTGTCCTGCTGTCCGGCAAAGCTTGCAGTAGGCAGGTCCTCGGCCGTCGCACTTGACCTGACAGCCACAGGAAGGTCTTTGATAGCGCATGTTTGACAAAGCTGAGAATAGCCCCTCTCTATGGCCGACTGAACTTCGTCATTCATGGAAGTATTGTTGATCAAGCCTTGAATCTCTTCGCTGGCCTTGTTGAGGGCATCCACATTATCAGGTTGCATATGTGAAAGGATCTCATAGATTTTGTCCTTAATTCCCGTCTCTGTTATGAAATTCAGATAGCTGTCAGTGGTCACGGCAAATCCGGGTGGTACGCGTATGCCGGCCTTGATCATTTCTCCTAAGCTGGCATTCTTGCCCCCTACCATTGGGAGAGAAGTTTTATCTAAAATTTCAAAATTCAGAATATAATCCATCTATTCCTCCATAGAAGTTTGTAACCGTTCACGGGTTCAAAGAAATCCTCCTAAAGCCCATTAGGGGCAATGATTCACAATTGCCCACTAATGAGGGCTTTTTGCAGACACATCATAATCTTAATCCCGCCTCGGCGGGACTCTTAATCATAATCGTGCTGACTAAGATTATGAAATAGGAAAGAGTTAGCTTACCCCTTAACCTCTGAACCTTGAACCCGTGAACCCCTACGGATTATCAGGCTCTCTCTAAAATGGTGACGACGCCCGTGTCACCATCAACTCTGATCGTATCACCTGTCTTAATAACCGACGTGCCAATCCCGGTACCCGTAACAGACGGAACCCCATATTCCCTGCACACAATGGCCGCATGGCTGGTTAGCCCGCCGATGTCCGTAACCGCGGCCTTGATCTTGGTAAAAACCGGGGCCCAGGAAGGATTGGTGGTGGGGCAAACCAGGATATCACCCTGTTCCAGGCCCACAATCTCATCGAGCCGCTTGAGGACCCGGGCCTTTCCTTCCACAACACCTGCGGAAGAGGCAAACCCTTTCAGCTCAGAGACATCCTCGGTACTGACTTCTCCCATCCCCTTGAGCCACTCCTTGACCTTATCAGTGGTGACACCCCATAGCATAATGGTAAAGGGCTCTGCCACTTCTTCAGGCGGAACACCTAAGGCCGGGCTCGGCATCCAGTCGCCTGCCGCCTTGAGTATTTTCTTCCGCTTATCAGCCTTGGCCTTGTAGTAATCGCCCCTCACCGGGATGTCCACGCCAAGGGCCCAGCCGGTGGCAACTTCAGTAAGGATCTCTGGGATTTCATACCGGTTGAACATGAATATGTCATCCACTTCATTCAACATCCCGTTATCAACCAAGAGTGTTCCAAATTCCCTTATCTTGGAAAACCATATGGTATGAAACCAGTGTTCCACCCAGAAGAGATGAACCTCAGCATATTTATATATGGTTCTGAATGTATTATGGGCGCCATCAAAGGCACTACTGTCTTCATCGCTCTCAATCAGTTCGCGGTATTTGGCAACGGTTTCGTCCCTCTCCTTGTCGACCGCGTCCAAATCCCTCTCGATTGTTTCTCCATTTTCCAGCCGTTCCACATAACTCTTGATATAGCTATAGGGGATATCTAAATTGTTGATCCAACTCCCCTCATAATGGAACCACCCACTGCCGCAAGACACGTAAAACCACGGGTCTTTGGCCTTATCAAAGGCCTCGAGCCACTGCTTTCCATCGGGTGTCCCCTCAAGCTCGGCTATTTTCTCTGCGGCCTTTGTCTCCTTCTTGAGGATGTCGGCCACCCCGCTCAGAGAAACAGCGAGTCTGGATAACTGGCACAGCTCTTCCTCCGGACGGAACATTGAGACATAGGCCCCGGCCACCATCTTTCCAATAGCGCTTTCACTTATCCCGGGGAATAGCTTCCGGGTTACGTCCCCAAACATTAGATAGGCAAGGTAGGTCAGGTTCAACATCTCAAAGTGGTACTGCCATCCCTTGAACATCTGATTCACAAGTTTGTCGAACGATTCGATCAGGTCATAGGAGACATAACAGCCTGTTGGCGCCGGGAGTACCTGGTCCTCGGGTACATATTTTGGCATTTCTTTGGGGATTTCCAACCCTTTCATCTCTTCACCAAGGGCCTTGAATTTTACCAGCCATTTGTCCCACAACTCATTATAATGCTCAAAGACATAGAAAACCCGTTTCTCAAACAGTGCGGCCTTCTCGCCGATTATCTCGTCCGGGGGGGGTGCGATAGCGCAGATGTACATATATGGTCCGACCATCCTCTGGGCGATCCCCTGTGCAGGCGGAATGCAGAATACTCTGGTCGTATATTGGGAGAGAGCGATCTGCCATGCCTCCTGAAAGAGCAGGTCCAGTGGCGGCATCGGCTCTGGCGCATGAATTTTATCCTGATACCAGAACTGGCCGCTTTCCCATTCCCCCCTCTCCTTGGAGAACAGATAATGTGATGGGTACATCTCCTCCCAGCCTTCAAGTT
>JAOZQV010000477.1 GCA_029932035.1 Deltaproteobacteria bacterium
CTCAAGGGCCAGTATCAACGTAGGTTCCAGTAGGTCCTTGCCCTTTTCAAGGCCTTTTTTCGTATCTTCATTTAGCACCAATCCGGAAAAGACGCTCCATATAATCTCGGCAAAGGCAACAGGATGGCAGTCGAGAAAAACGCCTTCCCGGACCCCTTCCTCAAAAAGATCGGCGATAGCCCTAATGTACTGCTTCGTACAGTCCCTGATTTGGGATGACAGCTCAGGAGAAAGGGTTCTGAGTCTTTCCTTGGATTGAAACCTGAGTACATTTATAACATTCAGGGGATCGTCCAGGTAGACCCCATAAAGCGCCTTTTCCAAGGCCATTATTCTCTTCTCAGGGCTCAGACCTTTCCGATCGCGAACCTCCTCCATCCTCGTGATGAGATCCTGTAGCATTCTGAGATTAAGGGAAGCGCACAGCTCATCTTTATTCTTGAAGTATAGATACAGGGTAGCAGGGCTGAACTCAGCTTCTTCAGCAATATTCTCCATGGTCGCGCCCCCAAAGCCCTTGGATGCAAACACCTTTTTTGCGGCATCCATTATCTGCCGGCGGCGCATCTGTTTCTCTCGCTCTTTTCTCTCTTCAATCCCCATAATTTCTGAATATTGTTTAGTGAATAAATGCTCTTTATCTTTTTGAGCGCAGTTTATACGCTGAACCCCATTTAGCTGTCAACAAAAAAATGTAACAAATCTTTATTTTTATACCTTGATCCCGAAAAATAGGTGATAGAACGGATAGTAGCAGAGAGTGAGTGAGTAAAAGATGGAGATTACTGTCTTGACAGATTATAAGTGCACTCGTACATTGAGCCAAAATGAATTTAGGTTGAAAATTTTGGTAGCAGAAATCTGGGAAAGGGGAAATAATGACCAAAAGAATTTCAAACATCTCTCTCTGTTTCTTTTTTTTAGTGGGTGTCCTCGCCTGCATAAGTCAGTCACTCGCTGAAAAAAAGGGCGAGGGTCCAGTTATCTATCTTGACAAGACAAGCCACACCTTTCCGCCTGTGTTCGAGGGGGTGGAACTATCCCATACCTTCACGGTATTCAACCGGGGAACGGCCAATCTTGACTTGAAAAAGGTGACCCACTCGTGAGGGTGTTCCGTGGCCCGTTATGACGAGGTCATCCCTCCCGGCGGGAGGGGGAAAGTCACTATCGAAATAGACAGCAGCAGGATAAGGGGAGAGTTTGAAAAAAAGGCCATTGTCTGGTCCAATGATCCGGATAGAATGAGCGTGGCCCTCTATTTGAAGGGTGAAGTAAAGGCCCACATCTCTCTTGAGCCTGGAGGCTATATCTCTATTGCAGGCGTCAAAGGGGAGGCGCCCCCGGGGCATGTTGAAATCATAAACAACCATGAAAGCCCCGTAAAACTCACCGGCGTGGATAACGACCTGCCGGACAGGATCAAATGCCGCATTGAGGAAATCAAGCCAGGATTTGTTTATAGGCTGGAGGTTGAAGACATCTCCAAAAATGAGGGGCACTATACCGCTCATCTGACCATCAGGACCGACAATCCTGAGAAACCGGAAATACCACTCATCGTCAGAGGCGAAATCAGGGAAGAGTGAAGAGGAGATGAAATATGGATTTTGATCTGACAGAAGAACATAAGATGATCCGGGACATGTGCAGGGATTTCACCACGGAGGTGATTGCCCCGAGAGCGGAAGAGATCGAACGTACCGGAGAATACCCCTACGATATAATGGCCCAAATGGCGGAACTCGGGATGATGGGCATCCCCATATCCGATGAATACGGCGGTAGTGGGGGAGACTGGGTGGGGATGCACCTCTGCATCGAGGAGATATCCCGCGGCGATCCCACATTCGGGGCACTTCTCGATGTGACCACCAGTGTTGTTGCGCAGGAATTGGATGTCTTTGGAACCGAGGACCAGAAGAGAAAGTGGCTGCCGCCTATTGCCAGGGGCGAAAAGATCGGGGCCTTCGGTCTGACGGAACCGGATGCGGGGTCAGATGCCCAATCAATCCGAACCAGGGCCCTCCTGCAGGGCAACGAATGGATTATCAACGGCACCAAACAGTTCATCACCAATATCGGTCTCGATAATGCCAGCATAATCATCATTGCAGCAGTTACTAAGAAGGCTGTTCAGGGTCCCGGGCGTATCGCCACCTTTATCGTACCAAAAGACGCTTCGGGATTTGTTTTAGGAAAGAGATACGAAAAGATCGGGTGGCATGGCTCAGCCACCCATGAAGTAATCTTCGAGGACTGTCCCGTCCCTGAGGACAATCTCCTCGGTGATCCGGTTAAAGGATTTTCCCAGCACCTCGCCGTTCTTCAGACCGGACGAATAAGTATTGCCGCAATAGCTGTGGGATCTGCACAGGCCTGTTTAAATGAATCGATTCGTTATGCCAGGGAGAGGGTACAGTTTAGAAAACCTATCGCCAGCTTTCAGGCGATCCAGTTCAAACTCGCCGACATGGCCGTGGCCATTGAACTGGCCAGGAATCAATACCTGAAGGCCGCATGGCTGAAGGACAGGGGCCGAAAACATTCATTTGAGGCAACGACTGCCAAACTCTTTGCCTCTGAGATGTTAGAAAAAACGGCTTCAGAAGCAGTCCAGATACACGGCGGTTACGGATATATGGCAGAATACCCGGTCTCGCGATATTACAGGGGGGCCAAGGTATTGCAGATTGTGGAAGGTAC
>JAOZQV010000110.1 GCA_029932035.1 Deltaproteobacteria bacterium
AATGAGATAGTTTTCGCAAGGTCAAGGAAGATGAGGATTTTAACCACAGGAATACGTTGAAGTATTTCGAGGATTAAAATCCGAATATGACACAGAAATTGTGAAAAATAGCCATTTATGGATGGGCACTAACAAGGAGGTGTTATGGTGACAAAAGACAAATTAAAGGAATGGCCCCCTAAATACGATCGCTCTTTTATCCCTCCGGATGACTCGCCGTACTGGGACAGGGAACTGGAAACCATGGATCCGGCGCAGCGGGAAGAGGAGATCATCCTTCCAAGGCTTCAGGCACAACTCAACTATGCCTATGAAAACTCACCCTTTTACAAGGAAAAGTGGGGCAAGGCAGGCGTCAAACCCGCAGACATCCGTTCTTTGGACGATTTTGAACGAATTCCCTTTGTGACAAAAGAGGAGATCCGACGGGATCAGATGGAATATCCACCCTTTGGAAGCAACCTGTGTGTATCTATGGCTGACCTGGCAAGGGTAAACGGCACATCAGGCACTACGGGGAAACCAACTGCCTTTGGCATTAGCAAAGGAGATATGAAACGTATAGCCGAGGCCCATGCAAGGTTTATGTGGGGCTTCGGCGTTCGTCAGGATGATATTGTGTTCATAGGCTCCTTTTTCAGCCTCTACTGGGGGAGTTGGGGGGCATTAGCTGGAGCGGAACGTCTTGGCGCAACGGCATTTCCTTTCGGAGCAGGGGTCGCAGGCCAATCCGACCGGGCTATTGAATGGATGAAGGAGGTAAGACCGACCGTATTTTACGGAACGCCTTCTTATAGCCTTTATTTAGCCGAAAAGGCCAGGATCAAGGGTGTTGACCCGAGAAAGGATTTTAATTTTCGGATACTCTTTTTTTCAGGTGAGCCGGGCGCAGGTGTGCCATCAACCAAGAAAAGGATTGAAGAGACCTATGGAGGGATCTGCATAGACTCAGGCTCGACTGCTGAAATGGCTCCATGGATGTCTGACTGTGAATGTGCATATCGTAAGGGAATGCACCTCTGGCAAGATGTTGTTTTTGCAGAACTGGTAGAGCCTGAAACAAAAAAGAGGGTGCCCTATGGCAGCGAAGGCGCAACTGTTTATACGCATTTGGAACGTACGTCGCAGCCGATGATCCGTTTCTGGTCAGGCGATATCTCCATGTGGGTGAATGATCCATGCCCTTGCGGCCGTACATATCCCCGGTTACCCAAAGGGATTTACGGACGTGCAGATGACATGTTTGTTGTGCGGGGGGAAAACGTGTATCCCAGCGCAATAGAGGATGTGCTAAGGGCGATAAAGGGGTTTGGCGATGAATACCGCATCATTATCACGAGGGAAAAGGCCATGGATGAGCTGATAGTTCAGGCAGAGCCTGCCCCGGAGAGTGACGCGGGTATCATTCCCGGACTAAAGGCAAGGCTTGAGGCCCAGCTCAAGGAAAAAGGGCTTAGAACGAGCGTCCAGATGATGGAACCCGGAAGTCTGGAGAGGACTGAATTTAAGGCAAAAAGGGTGATTGATAAACGGGGTCTGTATGAAGAGCTGACTAAATAGCCTCTACCTCAAAAATCGCATCCGGAAAGCGGTTCAGCTTTTTCATTCCGGTTTTCGTTACAACAAACGTGTTTTCAATCCCCACGGTCCCTTGACCGGGGAAGACGAACTTCGGTTCCACTGCTATTACCATGCCCTCAACCAGGATGGTATTACTCCCACGACCGATGATCGGCAACTCGTCCAATTCAAGGCCTACGCCATGCCCCACAAAAGGGACGGGATCGGGATAGCCCATGAACCCGCTGCTGAGTTCGGCCTCTTTAACAATTTTTAGAGCCAGGTCATAAAGGGTTTCCGCCCTTATGCCAGGCCCTCCTTCCTGAGAAAGGGTATCCTGAATTCTTAAGGCCACTTCATGGGCACGGGTGAGCGTTTCGTTGAGCGTTCCAATGGAAAAAATGCGGGTTAGATCGGAGATGTATCCGTTGAAATTGGCTGCATAGTCAACCAATATGGGTTCATTTTGTCTGATCCGCTCCCGTGCGGCCCCTCGAGAGAAAAAGGGGCCAAGCCCTTTTCCCCCGGTGGGACCCGCGGAATTGCTCGGCGTTGCAGCCCTTTCACCGGACATGATTTGTCCATACAGGGCTTCATGATTAAATCCACGGGTAGGGACTACACCTGGGTGACCCTGGCTCCTGTAAAAGGCCTCAATCCTATAGGTCAGGTCGATTTCCGTTTCGGCTTCTCTCAGAAACCCAGGGATCTTTTCATAAGTGTTATCCGCCATAAGGGCTGCGTCTGTGACGCAGGAAATCTCGTATGCGGATTTGATCATGCGTGTCTCTCGAATGAGTGACGAAACATCAACCATCTCTTTTCCCGGGAAGAGGCGTTTGTATATCAGATAGCGGTTAACAGGAAGCACATCCATCTCAAGGCCGATGCGACCGGAGCCCTTGACGCCACCGTGACCCTGTATATACTCAGGGATCTGAGAGAGGCTATTGAGCGGAACGATTTGTTCTATGGCTGCATCTTCCATTGCCCGATCCATGCTCTTACGAACCATCAGGATAGGTTGGCCGGACGCAGGCACCCAGAGATGCGCATCCTGATCGGTCCCTGAAAGGTAATACAGGTCGGTTTTCTGAACAATAAGGGCGCCATCCACTTCATGGGCAGTTAGTTTGTTTTGAAATCGGTTTAATCTCTTTGAGATTTCTTCTTCCGTGACTGATTGATACATATACAAAAACCCCTCAAAAGTAGCAAACAACTTGACTTATCGTGTAAATATTCATTATATCAGAATCACAGTCATAATTCAATAAAGGGAGAGCGCATATATGGAACCGTCAACAGGCATCACAGATGGATTAAAGGATCTCAAGGACAAAATCAAGGCCCTGCTCCACGAGAGGAAGGCAATTTTGTTGGCCCACAACTACCAGCGGCCCGAGGTTCAGGATATTGCGGATCTCTGCGGCGACTCCTTAGAGCTCTCCATCAAGGCATCTCAGACAGATGCAGAGGTAATCGTTTTTTGTGGTGTTCATTTCATGGCTGAAACAGCATCCATTCTGTGCCCTGACAAAAAGGTCCTCCTCCCGGCTTCCGACGCTGGATGCCCCATGGCAGACATGATCACTGCCGAAAACCTCAGGCAAAGAAAGGCGGAAATATCTACGGGCAAACGCGTGGTTGTTATCAGCTATGTCAACACCACGGCCGAGGTCAAGGCTGAATCCGATATATGCTGCACATCGGCAAATGTAATTCAGGTTGCTAATTCCGTGGATCCATCTCACCAGATCTTCATGACCCCTGACAAAAACCTGGCGCAATACGCAATAGAACATACAAACAGGAATATTGTGTACTGGGAGGGGTTTTGTCCCGTACATAATAACCTGACCGTTGCCCAGATCAGGGAGACCAAAGCTGCTCACCCTGAAGCGCTTTTTTTGGCCCATCCCGAATGCCCCCCAGAGGTCCTTGCGCTGGCGGATGAAGTTAAGAGCACTTCAGGCATGATTGCTTATGCTGGCAATTCTGAGAGAAGGGAGTTTATAATAGGCACGGAGATCGGGATTTTACACCCTCTTTCAAAGTCAAATCCTGAAAAATCCTTTTTTCCGGCTGATCCCGGGATGATATGTAGTGATATGAAAAAAATCGGTTTGAGAGAGATCTTGAGAGCGTTGGAAAACCTGCAGCCTGAGGTGAAGGTCCCAAAAAAGATCAGGGAAAAGGCCAAAGGCGCTGTGGACCGTATGTTAGCCATTCCTTCAGAATAGATGATCGCGGAAATCAAACATCGAAAAGCTTTCTAATGCCCGGCAGTTGCCGTTCCGTCAGGCGTCGCTCTGAAACGATGATGGATTGAACTTCATCTATGGCCTTCTCCAATTTATCGTTAACTATGATATAATCATACCACACGCAGTTCTTAATATCGTCCGCAGCCATTTCCATTCTGGCCTCTATTACCGATTCATCATCCGTGCCCCGCTTCCTCAACCTGCGTTCAAGTTCCTCTAACGACGGGGGCAACAGAAAGATGAGGACAGAGTCCGGAAACCGCTTCTTGATATTGCGCCCCCCCTGGATATCCACATCCATGAGAACGTCAAGCCCCGAAGCGGTTAGGTCTTGAAGGCCTGAAGAAGAGGTTCCGTAGAAATTATCATAGACCTTGGCCCATTCCACAAAATCGCCTTCATCTATCATTTTAGTGAAAGTTTCGTCGTCCACAAAGTGATAATCTATCCCACTCCTTTCATTACCCCTCGGTTTACGGGTAGTATGGGAGATAGAATACCCCAGACCGGGGATCCTCTGTCTCACCGCCATTGCAACGGTTGATTTGCCTGTCCCGGAAGGTGCGGAAATAACAAATAGTTGACCAGGCATCTCTACTCTTTAAGTTCCTGCATGTTCAGTTTTCCTTCAGGACTGAATCTCTGTAAAAGAGTTTCGGGCTGAATGGATGACAAAATCACATGATTGGTGTCGGTGATAAGCACGGACCTGGTTCGTCTTCCCTGGGTAGCATCAATCAGTCTTCTCTCATCTCGAGCCTCGTCACGGAGTCGTTTTATGGGAGCGGCGCTTGGAGAAATAATGGCTATTACGCGCCTGGACACAACAGTGTTTCCAAAACCAATATTGACAAACTGGGGACCCATAAACAAATCTCCTTTTATTCAACATTCTGAACCTGTTCTCGTAATTTTTCCAGTTCGGCCTTCATTTCCACTACAGTCATTGAAATAATCGTATCAGAGCCCTTTGATCCCAGTGTGTTAACCTCTCTGTTGATTTCCTGGATCAGAAAATCGAGTCTCCTTCCCACCGCATCACCAAGAGAGAGGTACTCACGAAACTGCTTCAGATGGCTCCTGGTCCGAACTATTTCTTCCGTAATGTCGGATCGCTCCGCAAGAAAGGCGATCTCCTGGGCAAGCCTAATTTGATCAATCTCCACCTCTTTGAGCATATTGCCGACCTTGTCGGTCAGCCTTTTCCGGTATGTTTCAATCAGTTCGGGAACACGTGCCTGCACGTTATCCACGTAGCTGTCCAGCCGGTTAAGCCTTTTGATGAAGTCTTTTTCTATGGCATTACCCTCTTTGATTCTCATCTCGTCCAGGGAATCAAGGCTCATGGTTAAGACTCTATGGAGACCTTCTTGCAGTTCCTCTATGTCACCGGTTTCCGGTTTGATGAGGATTACGTCTTTCAACTGTAGAAGAGACTCAAGCCGAAGCTCCTGGTCAAGACCAGAGTGGGCAGCCAATTGCCTAAAGACTTTTAAATAAGATTCTACAAGCGGTAGGTTGAGCTCCACGTCATAAGGGAGTTCTTCACGGCCCCTCTCTATCTGGAATGATACCTCTATCCGCCCCCGTTTAATTCTTGATGAGATGATGGCCCTGAGCCCTTCTTCGAGCGGTTGATGGTTCTTGGGGATTCGCAGAATAATGTCCCGGTGACGATTGTTGAGCGCTCTGATTTCAGCGAAATAGCGCGTATCTCCATGCTGGTACTCTCCCCTTCCAAAGGCGGTCATGCTCTTAATCAATGCGTTTTATCTCCCTTAATTTCTCCATATAGTCTTTCCTCAACTTGTTAAAACATTCAATCATCTCCGGATCAGAATAATCTCTGTATGTCCATTCAAGAGGCCTGAAGCCTCCCCTCTTGAAAATGAGCGTGAGGTCCGCATAAATCCCTTTGGCTAAATAGACCCGATGAATATAATTTTTTCCGGTTGCTAAGATCAGCCTCTCCAGCGACATATAGCCAGGGTCTATATTGATCCGCCGGTTCCCGCGGGTCAGGTATTCATTCTCAATCTCATTGGTATTCAGTTTCACCTCAACGAGGGCTTCAGGGGGTATCAACTCTTCAAAAGAAACAAAACGGCGGTGGAGAGGCCATCCCATCTCTCTGGCGTAATATTTGGTGCGGTCAAAGAACATCTCAGGGCTATACCAGTCTATTGGCCCGTATATCTCCGACATTTGCGAGATAACCCTGTCAATAACACTCTTTTCAGGCGAAAAGAGGCTTGAGATCAACTTGACCCTGTCCGATTTGTGTGGATGGCTCATCAAACCCCTATGGCCTTTTTCAACTCCTCTGCACGAACCGCTGAGGTCCCCATCTCGCCAACCACAATGCCGGCGGCGAAATTCGACAGGATAGCCGCCGATTTTAAATCAAGACCAGCGGCCAATCCTAAAGAGATGGTCCCGATCACGGTATCTCCGGCCCCGGTAACATCAAAGACCTTTTTTGCCACGGTTGGGATATGGGTTATTGACCCGTGTTTCTCAAAAAGTGTCATCCCATATTTTCCCTGCGTGATCAGTACAGAACGACAGTCCAGGGCGTTTAACATCTGGTTTCCGGCCTGCTTCAAGGTGTCTTTATCCACAACCTCAAAACCGCAAAAAACCCCGGCTTCATGGTGGTTCGGAGTTATCACATCCACCCCTTTATAATATTCGAAGTTGCCTGTCTTGGGGTCAACAGCAACGACGACCTTCCCACCTGATCTGGACTGGCATAATTCTCTCATCCCCATCATAAGCGGGCCCGAAATGAGCCCTTTCCCGTAATCTGAAACAACGATAGCATCAATCGTGTCAAGGTTTTCACCAATATAATCGAGGAGCTTTTGAATGCTTTCAGGTCTGACATCTGCGCGGCTTTCCCGATCAAATCGAACAACCTGTTGATTATTTGCAACAATCCTGGTTTTTATGCTTGTGGGCCTCCCCGTTTCACGGACAACACCATCCGTCTTTAGACCCATATGGGACAGTGCTGAAAGGATTTCCTCCCCCGTGCTGTCATCTCCCACCACGCCGCACAGAACGGGCCTTGCCCCGAGGGCTGCCATGTTCCGGATCACATTGGCAGCGCCACCTAACATTTTTGTTTCCTGTTCTACATCTACAACAGGGACCGGGGCTTCAGGCGAAATCCGGGTGACATTGCCCCAGATATACTCGTCCATGATGATATCGCCAAGCACAAAAACCCTTGCATCCACAAACCTGTCCACATATTTTTTTAAGGTTTCCGCGTGATAATAGTTCCCGTTTATCTCAGCCATCTCACATTGTGCAGACCTAAGGGCCTGAATCCCTCCCTAAAAAGTTTTTTACGAAGGGACTTTATAGCATCGTGAATTCACGTTGTAAACAGATAGTTCAAGACAGACTCGATCGGTTACGGGTTGCGAGTTGCGGGTTTCAGGTTGCGAGTTACGCGTTTCTTCAATCATCAATCACCAATCACCAATCCAAAGGCCTTGCCCGGTTGACTTTTGAAGTTGGCTCGTTTAAATAGAACCCGTTGTGAACAAAGTCCTTGAAGGGGGAATTCGATCGTGAAAATCATCATTGTGGGAGCAGGCGAAGTAGGATTTCATATCGCCCAGAGGCTCTCTGAAGAAGGCCATGACGTTGCCTTGATTGATAAGGATCCGCAACAAATAAAACGGGTGGCTGAAAATCTCGATGTCCATGCCTTATCAGGTTCCGGCACAAGCCCCCGGGTACTCAAAGATGTAGGAATCAATGACGCGGATATGCTGGTAGCGGCCACGGATAGCGATGAGACAAACCTGGTGGCATGCCTGATGGTCAAAACTCTTAACCAGTATCTGCTTAAGGTTGCCCGTGTCAGAAATGAGGAATATTTTCAGGAGGGGGAACTGTTCAGTAAGGATCTGTTGGGTATTGACCATGTTATTAACCCCCAATCTGAAATGGTCAACACGATACAGAGCATCATGGAGATCCCAGGCGCATCTGAGGTCATTGACTTCGTGGGAGGCAGGGTCAAGCTTATCGGGTTTTTCGTGACCGAAGATTCTCCGTTTGTGGACCGTCAGTTGCTTTCTTTCAATGAACTGAAAGGGAGAATCCTGGTGGGGGCTATTGTCCGTGGGGATCAGGTGTTGATCCCCCAGGGGAAAGATGTCATCCTGGCAGGTGACCTGGTTTATGTTGTGGCCCGGAATACTGAACTGAGCGAAACCCTGGAATTCCTTGGTATTAAACAGAAGGCCTCAAGAAGGGTTATTATCGTGGGAGGCGGGCAAACCGGTGCGGCCTTGGCAAAAAAGATGGACCAGGCGAAAATCAGCGTAAAAATAATTGAAAGAGAGAGCGATAAATGTGCTGCATTGTCTGAAATACTTGAGCATGTAATCGTTATCAATGGGGACGGTGCAGACAAGAGGCTGCTTGAGGAAGAGAATATCGGGGATGTCGATTTCTTGGTAGCCGTCACCGGAGATGAGGCGAGCAATATCCTAATGTCCCTTGTTGCAAAGGGACTTGGGGCCAAAAAGACGGTTACCCGTGTCAGTAAGTTGAGCTATGTCCCTCTCATGTCAGCGATAGGTATTGATACTGTGGTAAGCCCGAGATTATCGGCTGCCAGGGCTATTTTAAAGTATATCAGACCCGGGAAAATCATTTCGGTGGTGCCTCTGAAAGGGGAACATGCCGAGGCCATTGAAGTTGAGGCCCTGGAAACCTCAGATATCGTCAACATGCCCTTATCTAAGGTAAAAATACCTAAAGGGGCCATCGTAGGCGCTATCGTTCGCAAAGACGAGATCATTATCCCACGTGGCGATAGTGTCATCAGGCCGAAAGACCATCTCATCATATTTGCCCTTCAAGAAATCGCCCCTAAATTAGAAAAACTGCTCACCGTTAAACTGGAATATTTTTGATGCATATTCGGATCATAACGCGCTTTATCGCGACTCTGATTCTTTTCTTAGGGCTTTCCATGGCCGGTCCCCTGTTGGTCGCTTTCCTCTTTAAAGACAGGAGCATCCATGCGCTCCTATTCTCCCTGATCATCACATCCCTGACAGGCCTCGTTCTCCTCGTTTGCACAAGGAATCCGGAGAGCAGACAACTCAACCACCGAGATGGGGTCGCCATCGTGACCTTAGGTTGGGTCATGGCCGGTCTGTTCGGGACACTCCCTTATATCCTGTCGGGCGTCATTCCCGATTTTACCAATGCCTATTTTGAATCCATATCCGGTTTTACAACGACCGGCGCCAGTATATTGAGTGACATAGAGGCCCTGCCGGAAGGCATCCTTTTCTGGAGAAGCCTGACCCAGTGGCTCGGTGGAATGGGGATCATTGTGCTGTCCATTGCCATCCTCCCCTACTTAGGAATAGGCGGTATGCAGCTCTACAAGGCAGAAGTTCCCAGCCCCGTGGTGGACAAACTGAAACCGAGGATATCTGAGACAGCCAAGACCCTGTGGAAGGTCTATCTCTCTTTTACCATCATTGAAGCCATACTCCTTTTTGCAGGAGGAATGCCTGCTTTCGATGCGGTATGTAACGCATTCTCCACTATGCCAACCGGAGGGTTTTCAATAAAAAACATGAGCATCGCCAACTACAATAGCGTATATTTTGATTGTGTTTTTATTGTTTTTATGCTCATGGCCGGAATCAATTTTTCACTTCATTACAAGCTGATAAAAGGGGATCTGAGGATATTTGGCAAGGATGCGGAGTGCCGGGTTTTCCTTATAATGGTGGCGGTTTTTGTCATTCTGGTCACCGTCAATATCCACGGCTCTGTTTACAGTTCCATTGCCCAGGCCCTCCGACACGCCGCCTTTCAAGTGAGCTCAATCATAACGACCACCGGTTTTGTATCTGCGGATTATGATACATGGCCAGCCCTTTCACAACTTATCCTGCTGATCTGCATGTTTTTGGGTGCCATGGCAGGCTCCACAGGGGGGGGCATAAAGACCATGCGTATCATGCTGTTAGCACGGCATGGTTACCAGCAGGTCTTTCGGATCATCCATCCCCATGCGGTAACAACCTTAAAACTCGGTGGACGACCGGTCCCTAAAGAAGTTCTCAGCAGCATCTGGGGCTTCTTTATCCTCTATCTCGGCATTTTTGTGGTAGTCTCGCTGATAATGGCCTCTTTAGGCCTTGACCTCATCTCGTCCATTGGATCAGTAGCGGCCTCCATAGGAAATATAGGGCCGGGATTAGGTATGGTGGGTCCGGCACAAAACTACTCTGACATTCCTCTAATCGGAAAATGGATACTTGTGCTGTGCATGCTGCT
>JAOZQV010000111.1 GCA_029932035.1 Deltaproteobacteria bacterium
CAAAGACAAAACCGATTTTTGCGTCTTCGGCCACAATCCGCATATCCATCGCCAAAGTCATTGTGATGCCAATTCCTACTGCGTGTCCGTTAATAGCCCCGATTACAGGCTTGCGGCACCTGAATATTGCCAATGTTACCTGGCCTCCTCCGTCACGATGTTCTCCTATGCCGGTCTTTTTGGACCGGTCAAAGGTCGAACCACCCTCGGAGAGATCTGCACCCGCGCAAAAGGCATTGCCCGCGCCTGTCACTACAACAACGCGAACCGCATCGTCGCGATCTGCCTCAGCGAAAAGACCGATCAGTTCCTTTCGTATCGTGGGAGTAAAGGCGTTCATCTTGTCAGGACGATACAGGGTAATAGTAGCTATGCCCTTATCAATTTCATACCTTGTTTCGGTTAATTCCACTAATTTTTATCCTCCAAGAATAAATTTCATCTATACAGCGCTCTTAGGTAGTGCTTGAACGAAAACTCCTTAAATCCCTTTCCCTTCAATAGCCTGGCGATTGCTGTAGTGTCAACCCATGGGAACATAACGTAGATTAATTGCAAAGTAGATGGACAGTGCAATAACCGCGGCTATTGCCGGCGTGAGAAACCAGCCAATGAGTATGTTCATCAGGGTGCGTTTCTCCACTGTTCTGATACCTTTTATAATGCCTACGCCTAAGACGGCTCCGATTACGGCCTGGGAGGTCGAGACAGGAACCCCAATAATCGTATAAATGTGGACGATTATGGCCTCAGCCAGGAGCACCACGAGCGCTGAAAAGGGGTCTAACCTTACCAACCGCCTCCCTACGGTTTCCATGACCCTCCTGCTAAAAGTCAGTATCCCAAGGTCGATACTCAGGCCCCCAAGGAGAACTGCCGAAAACAGGGTCAATTCCCCTGCGCCGACAAAAACCGCTGTCACATTGGCCACATTATTTGCCCCGAGGGCATATGCGCCATAAGAACCGGCCACTATCAATGATAGCCGCAAGATGTTGTCAGCCTGAAATAGATTTTTATTGAGCCTGTTATAAAAAAAGGCCAGCATCCTGTAGATTATGATGGAGATTATCATGCCCCCTACAGGGGTGCCAATCCAGCACGCCACTACCTTTCCCAATCCAGGGATGTTAATGTTCTGGTTCAGCAGGGCGATCCCTAAGATGGCGCCCACAACCGCCTGGGAGGTAGAGACCGGGAGGCTAAGAATTGTCATTATGGTTACGGTGACTGCGGCTGCTACAGAAGAGACAACTGCCTGTTCAAGGTTTAGCGGGGTCAGGCCCTTAAGGGTTTCGATCCCTGCCTGGCCTTCAAGGAGCGCCCCTAAAAGGACAAAACCAGATGCCAAGATTGCGGCTGTTCGGAACTTGACCATCCGGGCCGCAACTGCCGAGCCAAAGACATTGGATGCATCGTTGGCGCCTAAGGACCATCCTAAGAATATCCCTCCCAAAAGAGAGAGCATCATACACGCCTCTTCATGCTGATGATATTGACCCTTTTCGATATGCGATCGGTCTGGTCTGAAATCTCACCCATATTTACGACCATCTCTTTTAGTTGCAGTTTCTGAAAGGGATCTAAATCTGAATCAAAGATCTTCGTGATGATGCCACGCTCGATATGGTCACAACGGCTTTCATTTAGGTCGATGGTGGAAACGAGGGACCTTATTCCGTTGGCCCTTTCAAAAAGGGTCTTGACCTGTTTTATCATAAGCTCACAGTTCTCGAAGGAGACTTCGAGAAGCTCTTTGATGTCGGATGCGATGAAATCGGGGATAATCAGCTTTTGGGTCTTGATCATGTGGAGGACCAGCTCGAAGAGTCTCGGGATCTTGTCCATGGCCTCTAAGAGACCCATAATATCTCCGCGCGATTCAGGCAGGAGGGCCTTGCTGTACATCAATTCCTTGATTTTTTCACGCACATCATCGGCCTTGGACTCGAACTTATGGGTTAGACGTATTCGGAAGTCAAAATCGTCGCACACACCGGTCTCAAGACAGGTATTTATGGCCTCGGCAAAATGCTTCCTGCTCGTCTCTAAATATTCTAAATACTCGTAAATCAGGGCTTCGACCTGGCGCTGTTTCTTAAAGAAGAGTTTTGCCACATTTACCTCCGATGTTAAGTCTGGGTACGGTTCCGATGTAAATTATTACCGGCCCTTAGCCCGTATTTTTTGAGCTTCCGAACTATCGTGGAATGATCAACGCCCAATAACCGGGCCGCCTCTCTGGTGGTCCCTTTTATTTCCAAGGCATGGGACAGGAGTTTTTTCTCTACGGTCTCGCGGGCCTGCACCAGGGACATAATCCCTTTGACCTGGATCATTGAGCCGTCGTCCGATTCCTGACTGTAAACGCTGTGGGGAAGATGCCCCGGCTCAAGGATCTCTCCATCACTCATGATAACCATACGCTCGACAATGTTCTGGAGCTCCCGGACATTGCCCGGCCACTGGTAAGACTCCATGATCTGGATGATTTCACTGGAAAAGGTCTTGGAATGATTGAATTTGTTGTTATAGCGGCGCAGAAAATGCCATGCCAAGGGGAAGATATCTTCCCTTCGCTCCCTGAGGGGGGGAACCTTTATGGGCACCACATAGAGTCTGTAAAAGAGATCTTCCCGAAATTTCTTTTCTTTCACCATTTCCGGTAAATTTCTGTTTGTGGCGGCTATGATACGCGCATTCAACTTGGTCGGCTTAACGTCGCCCACCCGCATAACCTCACGATCCTCAATGACCTTGAGGAGTTTCACCTGACAATTGAGAGGCATTTCACTTATTTCATCTAAGAAAATCATTCCTCCATTGGCTAATTCGAAAAGCCCCGGTTTCCCTTCCCTGATAGCGCCGGTAAACGCGCCTCTGACATACCCGAAGAGTTCAGATTCAAAAAGGCTCTCGGGGATCGCACCACAGTTGACAGGAATAAAAGGGCCTTTCCTGCGCGCACACAGCCGGTGGATAAGACGGGCCAGCACCTCCTTACCGGTCCCGCTTTCACCTTCAAACAAGACCATGGAATCAACCTGGGCCACCCTGGCAACCATGTCCAGGATTCCCCGCATGATTCGGTTTTCAGCTATGATTTCTTCTCCGGCAAGCTGAGAAATGCGTGCTTCCTCCGGTGTGGAGAGATACAGGGCCATAAGCCGTGATACTTCTTCCTTGAGCATTTGCAATTCTGTTATGTCTCGAATACTCACAATAATGTGCTGAACCGGTCCATCCAAGTTTACGGGTGTCGCCGTCACATAAATTTCATTGCCGTGCACAAGTTTACCCATACTGGTGACGCTTCTTCTTAGCCTTTGCACGAGACGGATGACCTCCTGAATGGTGTGCAGACAGATATGAGTTTCTCCGTCAAGATCATCAACCTTCTGGCCCAAAATAGACTCACCCTTTAAACCGGTTATCCGGCTGAAACTGCTGTTAACCCTGACTACGTTCTCATTTTCGATGAAAACCACCCCATCGTAGAAGCTCTCAACCAATGACTCCAATGTTCTGTCCAGATCAGTGTTTAACATGATATTACCATATCAAAAATCATCCTGATAATCGAGAGCCGATGTAAAAAGCATGCTTGATACAAAAAGTTCCTGAAAGCGGCTTGCGGCAGCAAGCTCTTGATATTGCGTTTTTCCGGCAATTCGTTCGGCTTCATTTCTTTTATTTTTGTCCAGTAGAGCCAAGCACGAGCCATGCCCGGCCGCATTTCCAACGCCAGTTACCTCGTCAGTCTCGCAGGCGGGAAGGAGATCAATGGTACATGCATCAAGGGGGTCAATGTAGCTACCGCACGCCCCTGCCAACAGGATGCGCTGGATCTGTCCACCCCCAAACTGTTCCATTAACAGGGTCGCACCTGCGTATACTGCCGACTTGGCCATCTGCAATTCGGCCACGTCTTTCTGCGTTATTACAAGATCATGCTTTGTTGCGGTCTCGGAGGCCCAGACTAAAACAAATTCTCTGCCATCTTCCCCTTCACGGAGGCGAGGGGATTGAATTTCTTCGCTAAAATTTCCTTTTTCCAAAATGATTCCCGTTCTGATCATTTCAGCAATAGCCGAGATGATGCCGGACCCGCACAGGCCTAAAGGACGTTCATTATAAATCGTTTCCCATTTCACATCCAGCGTGATCGGGTCTATTTTAAGTCGCTCAATGGCGCCTGCCGAAGCCCGCATGCCCCATCGGATGTGCCCGCCTTCAAAGGCCGGGCCTGCGGCTGTTGAACAGCAGAGCATCCGGTTTCTGTTGCCAAGGACAATTTCGCCGTTGGTGCCCAGGTCAATGAGAAGGGTGGGGATCTTACTTTTGTGAAGGCCGGTGGCCAGAATGCACGCAATTGTATCACTTCCCACAAATCCGGCCTTTAGTGGTAACAGATGGATATAGGCCGAAGCTCCGATCTTGATACCCAGATCCCTGGCCTTATAGTTCTGACCCTCTTGAAGGACGGGCGAGTAGGGTGCCATGGACAGATATTGAGGATCAAGACCCACAAACAGGTGGTGCATTGCCGTGTTCCCTACAACAGTTGCTTCCATAATATGAGATGGATCGATTTCAGCCTCGGCAGATGCCTCGGCGATCAAGGTGTTGACGCACTCAACAATACTTGCTCGCAGTTTTTCCAGTCCATCAGGATCCTCCTGACAGAAAGATATGCGAGTAATGACATCATCGCCCATGGCAATCTGAGGGTTCATGGTGGATTTCACTGAAACTTTGTTACCTGTAAGCAGGTCCATAAGATAGCCCACCACGGTCGTTGTGCCGATATCAAAGGCCATGCCAAAAAGCCCATCCTGTCTTCCGGCATTAAGATCTATTATCTCCCTTTTGTCCCAGATAGTTGCGGTAATCCCTTTTCGGCCCGAACGCAGCGTGTCAGGGAGCTTTTGCAACACAAAGGGGTCAAGCCCGGGCCGGTGGATCCCGTATGTGCTTTTGAGAGCAAGGAGAAGCCTTTCCCGGTCAGCTATTACGGAATCGAGGACTGGAGGCGGGACTTCCAAATAATAATGGCCGACGTTAGGCCGCAATCTAACAGGATACGGGTGTTCCGTATCCGAGGTCAGTATAACCTGGCGTTTGAGCCGACTTTCTTCGGGAACGCGGATAACGGCTCCATGGCTCAATATGGTATCACAGGCTAAGCGATAACCCTCATCCAGAAGCCCACCTAATACCTCTCGCTCCCGGTCCGAGGGTTGTGGCGGAGGGCCATCGCTCTTCTCCACTATGACCTTGCACTTGCCACAGATCTTTTTGCCACCGCATGTTGATTGAAGGGGAAGACCAGCTTCTTGGGCCAATTGCAATATGTTTTTAACGCCATCCGGTTTTACCGTCTTTTCAAAAGGTAAAAAATGGATTCCTGTCATTATTTCAACTCCCATGGTGACGATATATAGGATTTGGGATTTTAGATTTCGGATTTCGGATTTGTGCCAGACATCATTTAGGTTCAATTCAAGCTGGTTAGATGCCCCGCTTACCCGAAAAGCTTGAAATTATGTAACCATTCACGGGTTCAGAGTTCACAGTAATCCTCCTACCCCTAACTAGTGACAATCATTCGCAATTACCCGTAGAAAGGGCTTTTTAATGGGCGCATCATAATCTTAATCGTACTCTTAATCATAATCGTCTTGAGTAAGATTATGATTAAGATTAAGATTATGAAATTAGGAAAGCTATCTCATCCTTTAACCTCTGAACCCTGTCCAAGATCCCCCAGATATGGTTTTATAGGGAACGAATAAGAAAAGGGCAACCGTATAATCTGTTGCCCTTTTTCTCAATTCATTGGAGAAGTGTCATTCCGCTTGGATCTCAGGCTGCAATTTCCAACATGCTCTTGATCTTCTTCACCCCATCGGCTGCATCCTTGGCATGGGCGTCGGCCCCGCATGCCTCAACAAACTTCAAGGTCAAAGCAGCCCCGCCGCAAATCACCTTCACCTTGTCAGCAAGGTCGCTATTCTTGATGGCATGAATCGTCTCCTCCACATGGGGATCGCCTGTAGTCAACAGAGAAGAAAGCCCTACAATATGAGCGTTGTTTTCCCTTGCCGCATCCACAAATCTATCAGCAGGTACGTTTTCTCCCAAATCTATCACTCGGAAGCCTGAGGTCTCTAACAGGAGTTTAGTCAGGTTTTTTCCGATATCATGGAGATCTCCAAAGACCGTCCCCAAGACAACGGTACCTAGCCCCTTGGCGTCTTCCTCCTTTTCTAAAAGGGGTTTGACCAGATCAACGCATGCCTGCATTGACTTGGCCGCCATCATCATTTCAGGGACAAATATTTTCTTTTTCTCAAACTTTTCCCCCACAATATTAAGACCCGAAATAAGGTAGTTGTTGATGATGTCCTGGGGATCCGCACCCTGATCCAGGGCCTTTTTTGTATACTCCACCGCTAATTTCCGCTTTCCTGAAATCACGGCCTCTTTTATACGTTCCAGATCCGCCCCCTCATGATCCTCTTCTTTCCCTGCTGTTTCAATTCTTTTGCCCATCCCCGATTTTTTCGTGGAAAAGGAGAGATAATTCATGCAAAATTCATCCTTCCCAAGAAGAAGATCAGTCAGCAGTGTGGCTCTCCGCATTTCCCATATGGTGGGATCAGAAATAGGGCAAGTCAAACCATTTAAGACTGCCATGCTCAGGAAAACCGTGTTGATAGATGGTCTTTCGGGAAGCCCGAAGGAGATATTGGAAAGCCCCAATGTCTGGTTGACACCAAGTTCATCTCGTATAAGCTGGAGCGCCTTAATGGTCTCCAGACCGGCCTGGTCATCGGCGCTGATAGCCATGGCTAAGGGATCAATAATCACATCCTCCCGGGGAATACCTGCCTGTTCGGCCCTGTCTACAATCAACCTGGCAATTTCAAGACGTTTTTCAGCGTCCTTGGGAATTCCGTTATCGTCCATGGTGAGCCCGATCACTACTGCCCCATGTTTTTTCACTAAGGGGAGCACCTCTTCAAGCTTATGTCTCTCGCCATTGACCGAATTGACTAAGGCCTTTCCTTTGTAGGCGTTAAGACCGGCCTCCAATGCCTTTGGGAGGGCCGAGTCGATGCAGAGTGGCACATCCGTGACCTCCTGTATCGCCAATATGGCTTCTTTCAGCATTTTTGGTTCGTCTATGCCCGAAACCCCAACGTTGACGTCTAATATATGAGCGCCCTCTTCCACCTGCCTGATCGCTTCCGATCGGACCAGGTCGAGATTTCCATTCTCCAACGACTCTGCTAATTTTTTCCGACCCGTGGGATTGATGCGCTCGCCAATGATAATTAGGGGGCGGGAAGGTCCGATTACGACCGTTTTTGTGGCGCTTGCCACACTGCTTTCCACAGGTGTGGCAACTTTGGCGGAACCATAGAAGAGGCGCTTGCCGGCAGCCGGGGAAACATCCCGGTCAAGCCTGCCATATTCTGAGGCCGTCTTTAGCGCCATCTTGACGTTTTCATCAGGGGTGCCGTAGGTCAAGCCGACTGTATCAATGGAAAAGTTCTCAAGGGGGGCGCCGTTGTCTATCAACCGCCGGACCTCTGCCGCCACCTCTTCCGGTGCGCCGTTCTTCATCAACACAGGGCTTATGCGGGCATTGACTGCCACATCAGGGCCGAATACCTCCCTGGTCCTTTTTACATCTGACCCGAAGCCGATCTCGATAAACTCCAAGTGGTGTACCTTTGCATATCCGTCCATCACCTCGTCAACTGATCCACAATGGTGAATGCCAACCGGATGACAGGCATCAGCGACCTGGTTGTCGTATTCTAAGATTTGAGACTCATAGGTCTCTAAGGAGATCTGCTCAGCCGTACAGTTGGGGAACACGTAGAGCTTGGGGTCACACATGGGAGTCACGTCTATGGCCCCGGTGCCGGTGGTCTTATGGTTGAACTCAAAGAGCTGGATAATAGATTCCGTACATATCTTGAGCAGATGATGGCAGAGTTCCGGATTCTCATAAAAGTCAAAATAGAGTTGGTCGCCCCTGATCTTAAGGGCCAGGTTCTGGACCCCTGTGGTATTGATATCTCCCACCACCTCACCATATTTATCTTTCAGGTATTCGATCTGCTTGATCATCTCTGTCATGGGATAGGAATTGAATATGTCCGGCGCCTCCAATTTCATTACTTCATCCGCGGAAAGATTGAGGGGCATGGCCCAGGGAAGGGCATCGTTCTTATAAATGATCTCACAGCCGAAGATTGTGGGAAGCATGACCATCCCGAAGGTTATCAGGGGTTTGGGTTCCGGGTCCGGGTTGCCCAATCCCACATCCCCGAATCTCTCATAAAGCCTCTTTTCCATCTCCATTCTGGCCGCGATCCTGACTTCCGGATCAAAGTAGTATTCCCTGCCAAATGATATGTTGTAGTGCTTATTAAACCAGTCAGGATAAAAGCCTACACCGAGAGGAATGTGTTCTTTAGCTGTCATGGAATTTTTCTCCTTAAAGTTATTTTTGTAATTGGTTCTTCAACATAAATAATCAGCAAGGTTTATGCCAAAGATTTGGTGCAGATCAAAGTTAACCTTGTTTACCTTAAATAGAAATGATAGACAATTGGTGATTTTAAAAAATGATACCTTTTGTGCAGAAAATGATGTGTGTTAAGGCAGCGTGTCGGTGTAGAATTGCACCAATAAGACATATTTGGTGCAGGTTAACACCATTGGTTGCTTGAGTTCTTTTGATGAGGATGCACTTTTGAATGAATTTCGGAGCTAAAAAGGCCAAACAACGCATTGGTATGGATAATGCATCCTTATTCATAATCTTGACTATTTTCATCTCTTATCCCTGATTGGAATTCTGTGTCCGGATTGTACTTTCCTGTGTCAATGTTACTACTATTTAGGAGAGGTTAACCATGAACGTATCTCATATCATCAAACGCCACGTAGCCGACACCCCTGATAAAACAGCCATTATTTTTGGTGAGCGTCGTATCTCTTACTCCCAATTGGACGCCCTGATCACCCGGACAGCAGATGGCCTGCTGAAGACAGGGTTGAAACGGGGAGATGTGCTCTCCCTTTTTCTGCCCAGTCTCCCGGAGTTGATCATCAGCTATTTGGGGACGGCCAGGGCCGGAATTACCGTGAACGTGGTCAATGCCATGCTCCGGGAGCAGGAGGTATCCTATATTCTTAAAGACTGTCAAACCCGGGCAGTCATTGTTGACAAAGCACGGCTCCCGATCATTGAAGCGGTGAAACCGGGATTAGAATCGCTGAAAATGGTTGTTGTGCATGGAGATGGGAAAGATGGCAAGTATCCCAGTTTTGAATCGGTGTTGGATCAGGGGAGCGAAAAATTCGAACCCGAGGGGACAAAAGGAAGTGACATATGCCATCTCATGTACACATCAGGGACAACCGGGTGGCCAAAGGGTGTGATGGCTACCCACCTCAACGTATGGCACAACGCAACGGAATTCGGCAAGGTGCATTTTACACCGGATGATATTACCATGGTTGCCACCCCTATATTTCACTGCTGGGGTCTGATCAACGGGACTTTCGGGACACTCTCAAGGGGCGGGACAGTGATCACAGTGGAGCGCTTCTACCCTGAACAGACATTGGACGAAATAGAAAGGCTGAGACCGACTGTATTTCAGGGCGTGCCCCCCATGTATAACCTCTTCTTGAAGCAGCCGGACATTGATAGGTGGGACATCTCCTCGGTGATCTTTTGCCTCTCTGCCGCCACCAAGATGCCCGAAAACCTGATTCATCAGCTTGAGGATAAGCTCAAGTGGCGTTACGCAGAGGCCTGGGGTCTTACGGAGTCCTCCTGTGTGGGCACAACCGCACCCTATACCAAGACCAGGGTAGGATCATGCGGCAGGGGGATGGATGATGCGGAAATCAAGGTGGTGGATGATGAGGGCAACACCCTCCCACCCGGTGAACAGGGTGAGTTATGCGTTAGGGGAACCTGTGTTACCAATGGTTATCTCAACAGGCCTGATGCCACGGCAGAGGTCTTTGATTCTGAGGGCTGGTTTCACGCCGGAGACATCGCCTATATGGACGAGGATGGATATGCCTATATCGTTGACCGTAAAAAGGATATGAT
>JAOZQV010000478.1 GCA_029932035.1 Deltaproteobacteria bacterium
GTGGCGTTTACCCCCATAAGAGAAGTAGTGCTTGATAAAGAGGGGAAGGGGATCTATCCGGGCCCGATCCCTGCGGGTGAAAACGGCATATCTCTTGTTATCCTGCAGGGTGAACAGGAAATAGTCGAGAAAATCGTGCTAAATATAAGAGCGGTGGCAAAGTAGGGACTGAACGAAAAGTGCCTAAAGTTTGAAGCGTCTAAAGTTAAGGAACTTCGTGACTTTTTATACCCGGTAATTCATTACCCATTACCATGTTCCCCTCGACCCGCTCCATGAGCACCTGAACAAGCTGGCTCTCTCTAATGTGATCGGAGGGAAAAAGGACCGGTAAATAGTTATCACTCCTCCCCT
This sequence comes from Deltaproteobacteria bacterium, assembly GCA_029932035.1. GTDB lineage: Bacteria > Desulfobacterota > DSM-4660 > Desulfatiglandales > Desulfatiglandaceae > Desulfacyla. Next base: position 355 of record JAOZQV010000478.1, read on the forward strand.
TCATCACACCAGGGGTTTCAGAATGCCAGCCTTCCCCGAGTACCTGGAATTCTTTTTGCAGGCACCCTCGGTAGAACAAGCTCCGTTTTCTCTCTCCTAAATCCCTTAACTCTGCGGCCCTCTTCTTGATGACTCCTGGATCCACCCTTCCCTTGAAACTGTTAGCGGCAGTGCCCGACCGGGGTGAAAAAGGAAACACATGCAGATAGGAAAGGGGTAAATCCTTGATAAGGGAACAACTGTTCCGGTGGGCCCTTGAATCCTCTCCGGGAAATCCGGACATAATATCGACACCTATGCACACATGGGGTATCTTAGAGTAAATTGCCTCGATAATTGCAGCAAATTCCCGGGTAGTGTAGTTGCGTTTCATCATTTTTAGCACTCTGTTATCACCGCTCTGTAAAGGAATGTGAAAATGCCGGCAGAGCCATCTTTCTGACGCCGCCATTTCTATAAGCCCCATTTCAATCTCATTCGGTTCGATGGAACTCAACCTTATACGTAGTGGATAGCCTTCCCTTCCGACCATCTGAAGCAGAGGCACAAGATCGGTATCGCCCTTTAAATCAACCCCGTACTTGCCGAGATGTATCCCTGTAAACACTACTTCTTTGTAACCCTGACCGGATAAGACCTCTAACATATGAAGAATTTTTTCAGGGGCAAGACTCCTGTAAGGCCCCCTGGTGAAAGGGACGATGCAGTAGCTGCAAAAGGATTGGCATCCATCCTGGATCTTCAGATAGGACCTTGTTCGATCCGGGAAAGATCTGATATCAAGAAAATCGAATGGGGCGTCGGCTTCATATTGCTTAAGTAAAACCGTTGTCTTAGATGATGCCCCGCCATTTATAAGAAAGTGAGGGATATCCGCCTTCATCCTGTTATCTGCTATCAGGCCAACCCCCTCAATTTGAGATATTTCTTCGGGTAAGGCCTGGGCATAACAGCCGACAGCCGCAATAAATCCGCCAGGATTTTCTCTGATCGCCTTTCTGATTGCCTGTCTCGACTGGTGAGCGGCCTTTTGTGTTACAATGCACGTGTTGATAATGACCACGTCGCTCGTCTCATATTTCCCTGCCTGGAGCCAACCGGCCCCTGCCAGAGCCTCCTTCAGATAAGCGGATTCATACTGGTTGACCTTGCAACCGAGAGTAATGACTTTAAAGGATTTATTGGTCATTTTTCTTCGCCCGCTTCCTTCGAATCAGATAAAACCTGAAAAGAATAATCAGGAGCGGAAAACCGACAAAAAGGATATCTTCTCCTGATCCAGGAGAAAAATCAGGCATAAAATAATAAGTGACGCCCCCTAAGAAAAGGCTAACCCTGAGGGCCCGACCATAACCCATAAAGGTAAAAACCCTGAAAAAGGTCAGAAAGGTGAGAGTCCAGAAGAAAAAGAGGAGGATATCTCCGAGATACCTGTATCGGGGAGGAATCAGATCGGAAAGGGGCTGGAGGACCTTTTCAAAAGGGCTGCTGGTCTTCTTCAGCCTTATCTTGATCACCTCACCGATCGTGACCTTGTTGTCAAGATAGGCACCGCCGGGAATCAGGAAATCGAGGGTCATGGCGGCCCCTTCTTTATGGAGGGTATCATTTGTAGGCCTGAACGGAAGCTGGAGCAGATGTTTAGCGAGCAAGAATCCTCCCAGGCAAAGGGAAGCAAAGAATAAGATAAGAATAAGCTGAAAGATGTTCTTTTTCATTTCAATTAATCTGACAAGTAGTACTCCACCGTGGAGACAACTCTCACCTTCTTTATGTACGGGGTATTGCTATCTCTATTATTAATAGAAAATTGCCCCTGTCTTGCGTGCCTGATCTTACCCAACTTGCTCTCGGAATCCTTTGCAAATCTCTCAGCCACTTCCCGGGCATTCTTTGTTGCCTCTTCAATCATTTCAGGTTTTATTTTATTCAATTCAGTAAATAGGAATTCTGTCTTTGAATTATAGTCCTGCCCCGAAATAGCTATCCCCTCTTTACCAAGCTCAACGAGTTTTTTCATTGTTTTTCGCACAGAATCCACATCCCCTGTATAGACGGTAATTATTGAACTGCCTGAATATCGAAATTTTATCTTGTTGGGATCTGCATACCCCTGAGCCTGTCTGTCCATGATTGCCGGCGCGGATATTGAGATCTCCTGGTCTTTAAAGCCGTTCTTTTTCAGGAACTGTACGATGAGAGAATTATTCCGTTGAATTCTTGAGAACAGGTCATTCAGGTCATTATCCGCCTCGCTGAATTTGATTGGCCAGATGGCAATATTTGCGGGGACCTCACGCTCGGATAACCCCTTAAC
>JAOZQV010000112.1:0-1714 GCA_029932035.1 Deltaproteobacteria bacterium
ACACCCATCAGGTCCAGAAGACCGCTGGCAAAGATCATACCCCCGGAGACGCCTGCCTGGACAGTGGAGATCCCCTGTTCAGCAGCAAACAGGGCCGCTGCCATACCTGAGAGACCGCACCCGATAATGGCCAGATTACATTCTATGGTTTCACTTTCTGGCATCGTTATTCCTGGCCACCCCCATGGGTCTCCAGATCAAACGACCCGCAGTAAAGGGCTTCTTTCAGTTCCGCCTGCATTATCTGGCTGTGCCACAAGACAGGCCGCTCTCCCCTCCAGCGTTCCTGCAAAAAGGCCCTGAGATCATCCAGACCCTCAGCCCCCTTCATCTGTCCTGTTTCCTGGAGAAAGGCAGCGATTCTTTTCCCGCAAAACGTCCCCTGGCAGGCCCCCTTACCCACCCTGCTCCGAAGTCCCATGGCCTTCAGACTGAGATCTCCGTTATGCTCATGGATAGATCTGACAATACTTTCAATAGAGCTTTTAGGGAGGAGTTCACACTCGCAGAGGAGGGGGTCGTCATGATTCTCTCTAATCCATTTTTTGGGACCCAGGGCCGGCTCCGTCCACATGCCGGAAGGTGTGGAGGGGAGGGGTTCGGTACGTGTAAGACAGGGGGCATCCACACCAAGTCTCTCACATACCAGATCTGCTGTCTTTTCCGCCATAAAGCGGTAGGTGGTCAATTTTCCTGAGGGAACGGTTGCGAAATTCTCCAGTCCCTCATCTGTATGATCCAACAGCATGAAACCCCGGCTCACGGAACGGTCATCAAGCCCTGAATCCATTTTCAACAGGGGCCTGACCCCTGCGTATGACCTGATATAACGAAGACCTTTTAATGCGGGGATCATCCTTGAGCCCTCATCCACCATCAGGTCAACCTCTTCGATGGTAGGCCTGATCCGGTCTAAAGAATCAATCCTGATCGAGGTGGTGCCTAAGAGGGAAACCGTGCCGCCGGGGACAAGGATATCTCCATCACCAGGACTCCGCAGACGGTTAACAACCCGCTCCGTAACCCTGTGGCCGGTAACAAGGAGTGTCCCCTTGGAATAGAGCATCTCGATATCTATTCCAGCCAAGGCCGCCACCTCCGTTACCCAGGCCCCTGCCGCGTTTATCACCTGTTCAGGTTCAACGCTAATTTCTTCCCCGGTATTGGTATTGATCAGGTGGACGGTCTTGATGCGGCTATTCTCCTTTTCAAAACCGGTCACCTCTGTGTGACAAAGAAGATCGGCGCCCAGATCCTGGGCCTGGGCAATATTTTCAAGGGAAATCCTGAAGGGATCTATGGATGCGTCATCCACAAGGTATGCGGCAATCACCCTGGTAGAAAGCGCGGGCTCCATCTCTCTCGCCTCTTTGGGATCGAGCCATTGGCACGGTATGCCGCATTTGGAACATCGTTGGGGGAAATCCGCGGCATATTCTTCATCATCTCCCTCAACAGCCACAAAAAGGCCCCCCGTATCTTCAATGCAGTGGGGAGCTATCTTTTTTAGTATTTCATTCTCTTCGTGACACTCCCTTGCCGCGCCGGGATCAGTGGCAACATAACGCCCCCCGCTGTGAAGAAGACCGTGATTGCTACCTGATGCACCCGCGTTAATATCGTTCTTTTCTACCACAAGAGACTCAACACCTCTTAAAGCAAGATCCCTCGCAAGTCCTGTGCCTGTAACTCCACCCCCGATTATGAGCGCCTG
>JAOZQV010000112.1:1814-10059 GCA_029932035.1 Deltaproteobacteria bacterium
GGGATGGGACTCTCCTCGACTTCGATTATCACGAGGTTCGTGTGGGGCGAGCAATTATTGAAAATTCCCGCAAGGTCTTCCTTGCGGCTGATCACACCAAGTTCGGCAGGGAGGCCATGGTACGCCTCTGCAATATACAGGAGGTTGACGCCCTCTTTACGGATCGAAGACCCCAGGCTAACATGAGTAAGATGCTTTCCGAGGCCGACGTCAAACTCCATGTGGCAAAAGAGGAATCAGATGTCGATTAAGGACCTGACCCTGTGAATAGTTACAGATGTCTTTTCCTCACCTCGTACATCACGATGGCGGGGATGAAAAAGACCACGTCGGCAATCATCTTTCCAATAAAGGTCCCCAATACGAATTCTCCAATGATCTTCGGCATCAGGTACATAAAGAACGGCCGAACCGCCATGACATCCAGAATCTCAGATGGACCAAATTCGATAATCAGGTTTCGCAAATCCTTGAAATAAGCGACAAAGCCATAGCTCAGGTCATGTTTTCTATGGTGCTTCAGGCTCTTTCTCACATCGTTGTAGGCGATGATACCGTAGAAACTGATGGACGCCATGGCCGACCCCACAAAGGCCGCTAACACATTGTCTCCGGTGGTTCGGTAAATGACCCATGCCGTGGCGAGAGACAACACGGTGCTCAAAATCTCGGCTAACAGGTATCGCCTGATCCATTCTTTTATCTTGTTGTAAGCGTTCACGGGTTCAGAGTAATTCTCCTAAAGGTAACTCCTGTCAATAATGCTCAATTGCCTGTAAAAAAGGACTTTTTACGCGCGTATCATAATCTTAATCGTACTCTTAATCATAATCGTGGTGAGTAAAATTAAGATTATGATTATTACCTTCCGAACGTATTTTATACTAATTGGATCAAGAGACCGAAGTTAGATGCGACCTTCCTTCACCCAGCCCGGTTTTCTCAACGCATAAATCACAAAGGCCGCGCCGCACATGACCATGATGCCGAGGATCAGGAACGATTCATAGAATAGAAGATTACCCGTCTCTAATTGAGACGGGGGGAAAAAACCGATAAACAGAGTAAATAGTCCGCCGAATAATCCCAATACGGCCACCAGCCACATACCGAAATTACCCCAGGGAATCCGGTAGGGGCGATGAACGTCCGGCCGCTTGTATCGCAAGATTAGAGCGGACAGAAACATGAGCAGGTACATGATCAGGTAAAGCTGGGCCGTAAGGGCGGTGAGAATCCAGTAGGCGCTGCTCACCGTGGGCATGAGCAGGAATACGAAAACCAGGCCCGTCACCACCAGGGCCTGGAGAAACAGGATGTTCACTGGGACATCGCCATGGATCCGGCGTTGAAGAATGGGCGGCAGCAGACCATGTCGGGCCGACACGAGCAACCCCTTGCTGGGACCGATAATCCAGGCGGCCACTTCTCCGAGGGAGCCCGCCACAACAAGCAGGGCTACAATGGGCACCAGCCAGTGCAGGTGATGGGCGGCAAAAAACTTGTCAAAGGCCTCCATGAGTCCCGCCACCAGGCTGATCTCCTTCTGGGGAATCACAAAGGAAATCGCCAGAGAGCCTAATATGATGGCGGCAATGGAGACAAACACGGAGAGGAAAATTGCCCTTGGAAAAGAGCGTTTGGGATTTTTGACCTCGGATGCATGGGCCGCGGAGACCTCGATGCCGGAAACGATGACCAGCGCCCCGGCTAAGAAGACAAAGCTGTCCATGTGGGTGAAATCTGGGATGAGGGAAGCCACTGAGAAACGGATCTGGGAAGCGTTGCCGTCTAAGATCCAGCTGAATCCTAAAAAAACGATCAGGCCCGTGATGATCAGGGTGCTGATCACCCCTAAGGTGCTGATCCAGGCGGAGGTTTTCATGCCGTGCAGGTTGGCGAAGGTACCGCCCCAGTAGACCACTAACACCACCATTAGGGTGTAGACTTTGTTGTTGGCCAGCTCAGGTGAAAAGGCATAGGCTAAGGTGGCCGCGATAAAGGAGAGCACCGTGGGAAACCAGATGACATTCTCGCTCCATTGCAGCCAGATGGCCAGAAACGCCCACCGTTGTCCTAATGCCTCATTAACCCAGATATAGACGCCCCCGTCCCCCTTGGGCGGCCATGTGGAGGACAGTTCCGCCGTGACAAGGGAAATGGGAATGAGAAAAAAAGCGGCGGAAATGGCCATGAAGGTAATGGCGCGAAACCCCTCCTCCGCCATGAGGGGAAGTCCCCTGACAGAATAAATGATGGCCAGGTTGATCATGGCGAGAGAGACCCAGCCGATGGTCCCTTTGCCGGCCGTTATCGACGTCCCGCTTTCCCTCTGCCCAGAAACTTCTTGAGATCCCGTATCTACAGGTTTCTCCATGTTTACGTCTCTTCCTTAACTTTAGGCACTCCAAACTTTAGGCACTTTAAACTTTAGACGTGGCTCACCGCTCCCAGCCGAAATTCCACCGCATGGTGAACTGAAGCCGGTGGTTCTGTCCGGTAGTGGTGCCGTACACCGCCGTACTGTCGGTAATGGTACGATGACCGAACATATATTCCAGACCCACGTCAAAGGGGGGCCAGGGGCTCCATATCAAGTTCATGGAGGCGTACTGGGTCTGTTTGTAGGTTCCCTGGTCGGACGCATTGGGCGGATTGGGCCATTCATCAAAATCGCTGTCAAGACGCACAAGACCGTAGGTAGCCGTTGACCGAAGGGATTTGGCCCACCAGTGCTGATAGGCCACCCACACTCCGAAGGCCGGGATAGCCTTGAGGCTGGGATTGGCAGACGACGTGGGAGCTGCCGCATCCAGCCCCAAACCCGACGTATCCTGCATATAAGCACCGAGGGCATTCCCACAAAGACCACCCAATATGATGCTATCATCCTTCCACGTATCTATGCTTCCGCTTAATATCAGTCCCCATCCGTTCACTGACTGGTCATATCCCGGTCCCTCGGCCCTCAGCCGACGATACAGCCCGCCAAGCTCTATCTGCGCCCAGTCAGGCTCGTAACTCAATTTGCCGATCACCGCCGGGAATTGGTCCGTACTAACAGGCGACATTTCAGACGATAACCCCCTCAGAGTGATCTCCCCCGGGGCGTCCTCCACGCCGATGGTAAAGAAGAGGTCCCGCTTCTTTGCATCTAACTGCAGAGGGATCTTCAGGCTTGCCTGGGTGAAACGTGTTTCAGGAATAACGTTGGGGCCTTCAAAGTCGAGGGTATCCGGTATGGAAGCCTGATTAAGCCATATGGTGTAGTCCAGACCCGCCTTGAGCCACCCCCACTCTCCATAAGCCTTGTAGATCTGGAATTCGGTTCCAGTCGTGGAACCAAAAAGGTTCACATCGGCATAAACCTTAAAAGGGCCCCATGGTGTGTCGGTCTCTGCCCAGCCGGTCAAATAACTCTGGTTGGGACTGAAACCGGTTCGGTTGGTGATGTCGGCGGCCGACCCGCCAACGGGAATGTCTGCGGTAACAAACTCCCGCTCAACGCTCCCGCCGGGTTTCAGACCCACCGCATTGAAATCGTGGATTGCATCAACCTGAATCGCGCCCGCGATCCCCACCCGGACCTGGTGCCCGCCGATCTCAAGAGGCGCCGGGGCCTTGGCGCCGAATTCTGCCACGACCAGTTCCTCAGCCTCGGGTGGGGCCTTAACCGCGGCCTTTATCTTAGACTTGGGTGTCTTGGCAGGGATCGTTTTTGCTGGCTCCGGTTCCGCTGTCTTAACTGTCGGAGATGCTCCCATCCCAGACTTTACCCTGCCCGATTCAAGCTCGCGTACCCTTTTCTGCAGCTCGATCACCATCTTTTTAAGGGCCTTGATTTCATCCTGCACAGTGCTGTCTGAAACATCGGCTGCGGGAACAGTTGTCGCAAAGACCGCAAGAATTGCGGGGACTAAGAAGCAGAATCGAAATATTTTTGCTCTCATGAAAGCTCCTCCCGGATTAACGCTTCAGACGTCGTTAAGTGTTTATTCATCACGAAATCCACGAAGAAACACGAAGCTATTGTTTTTTATTTGATTTCTTCGTGGCCTTCGTGATCTTCGTGGTTAAACAATCATAACGAAATGTTTGCACGCAGTGTTGAAACACAAGTCATCCCCGAACTTATTGAAAAGTCAAGCACCTTCTCCCTTTTTTGTGAAAAGCATTGCGTATACGGCCATTATAACCATAACCAGTGCAATGACCAGCCAGAGTTCATCAAGCGTAGCCGATGCAAAGGCGGACATGATGAAAACGGATGACATGAATACAATAATTTTTGTGCTGATCGATTTTGACCCTGTTGCTTTGTCTTTCTTCAGCAAGGCAATACCTGACCAGAAGTAGGGGAAGAGAAGCAAAAGGACTGAGATGGTTACGGTGATGTTGAATGCGGCGGCCACGTTGCTGCCAAGCATCATGAGTATCAGTTCAACCACGGTCATGATAACACCGTTGATAACGAGGCCCTTGCTGTTGATCCCATGTTTGTTGGTATAGGAGTAAGCCTTGGGAAGAAATCCATTGTCGGCGCTGGTTTTGGCGGCGCTTGCCGATGACAGGTTCCAGACAAGGAAGCTGGCGATACAGGCAATGGCCATCACTGCGGAAACCACGTCGGCTATGATTTTTGAGTGGAAGATGTGCTGCATGGCTAAAGCAAATGAGGCCGGTGCGTTCTGAATTTCTTTGACAGGGAACATGCCTTCAATCACGGTAGTCGAAGCAATATAGATGATTGCCACGATAATGAAGCCGACAATGGTTGCAATGGGAACAATCTTTTTCGGATTGCTAATATGTTCATTATTTGTGGCGACGCTTTCCACTCCGACATAGGCAAAGATCAATATGGCAAATCCGGACATGATGGCCTTACCGGGAGGATCACCCGAGACGTTCCAGTTCTGTTTGAACAGGGTGGGGTCAAAATCCAGCCATCCGGCGGTACCGGTGATGATTACCGAAATAAGAAGCAAGGTTACGGTGGCGGATACCACTTTGGTGATGATGCCGACCCCGCGAAGGGACAAGGCAACAAAGAGCCATATAAGTATAATGACGGTGATGCCAAGCGCAATGGGATGATTAAGCTCGGGGACAAACAGGGCCAGATAGCCCAGACCAGCAATCAGAATGGATACGTTGGAGATCAGGTTCCCATAGACGTAAAAGAAACCGCTCTTTGCCCCGAGAATCGGGCTTACATAAGTTGCTAATGCGGTGGGGCTGGGGTCATCAAAAAGGGTGCCCGCGCGAACATATACCAGAGTCAGAAACAGGGCCCCGATGGTGACTAATATAAATGAAATCAACGTGATCGAACCGGTGGCCGCTAATTGCTGTGGCAAAGCGATTACGCCACTGCCGGCCAGACTCGATACAATCAGAAAGACAGCCCCGACTAATCCTAACTTTTTTGTCTCATCTGTCATGTTATTCTCCCTATTTAACGCATAATGTTCTGAAAAACTTCTTTCCATCCCGTTCGGTTCTTTCCACACCGTGGATCTCGCTTTCGTATCCGGGAAAGGCGTTTTCGAAATCCTGTCTGAGTTTCAGGTACTCGAATATGGGACCCGCCTTTTCATTCATCATTTCGCCCCCCATCATGATGGGAATGCCCGGGGGATAGGGGACCATCATCACGGCGGGCGTCCGGCCCATCATCTGGTCCAGCTCCACGAATTCCACGTTTTTCCGCACCACCTGGTGATAGGCCTCAGAAGGCTTCATTCCCTGATCGGGAATCACCTGAAAGGCATCCTGCATCTTTTGCAGGATTTTGTGTTCCTTCCAGTAACCGTGAATGTCGTTACAGTGCTGCTTGAGCCCGACCCCCCGGTATACATCCGGGTATGCCCCCACCAGTTCAGGAAAGACCTCGCACAGCGGCGTATCTGCGTCATAGATGTCCTTGAATCTCAACATTGCCGAAAGAAGGGTGCCCTGCTTGGCCTCGGTGGTCCCTAAGGAATTGAGAAGCAGGAAGGAATAGTAGTCCGTCTTTTCACATACGATGCCTTTCCCGATCAGGTATTCGGTCACGATGGAAGCGGGGATGCCCTCATCCTGCATCTGTCCGTGATCATCGATCCCGGGCGTGGTAAAGGTCAGTTTGATGGGGTCCAGCATGCAATGATTTTCTTCCATCTCCTCAAACCCGTGCCAGTTGTTGTCGCTGCTCATGACCCAGGGGTCCTGGTGATCCGCTAAAAAATCAGCGTCCACCTGCTCAAAGGGCGTCATCTTTCCCTTTACGTTGACTTCACGGGGCTGCCACATGCCAAAGAACCAGTCATTCTTGTTTTTCTTTTGGAGGTTTTTTTCGATGTTCACCACCTTTTGCCGCAGGCGGATGGCCCCGAGGATGATATCGTTCATCATGGTCTGGCCGTTGTCGTCCATCATGCGGGTAGCCACATCTAACGAAGCGATCATAATGTACTGAGGAGACGTGGAACCGTGCATCATGTAGGATTCATTGAATTCATCGTGATTGATCTTGATCTTACCGCCGTTCTTGATGTGCAGCATGGAGGCCTGTGAAAATGCGGTGAGCAGTTTGTGGGTGGACTGGGAACAGAAAATGGGCGGATGGTTTTCATCTAATTTATCATCGGTCATGCCGTAGTGATCTTTGTACATGGGATGAAAACGGGCATAGGCATACCAGGCCTCGTCAAAGTGGAGGTTTTCCACACTCTTTTCTAATTGCTTCTTGATATTGACCACGTTGTAGCAAACCCCGTCATAGGTGGAATTGGTGAGGGCCGACATCTTCACTTCGTTCCCCTTCAGAGACTCGGGAATAAGCTTGTCCTCCTTGATTTTCCGCTGGATCGATTCGGGCGAGAACTCTGACAGACGCACCGGTCCGATGATGCCCCGCTTGTTTCTACGGGGAATCATGTATACGGGATAGGCATCGGTGATGACCATGGCGTAGTTAAGCGATTTGTGGCAGTTCCGGTCCACAAAGGCGATGTCGTCTCGAACAAGCTGGCTCCGCCAGATGATCTGGTTCACATTGCTGGTGCCGTTGAGCACATAGTAGGTCTGATCGGCTCCGAACACACGGGCTGAGTTCTTTTCTGCATCCCCCACCACGCCGCTGTGCTCTAACAGGGACCCTAATTCCGGCACGGAAACGGAAAGGTCCGAGCGAAACACACTTTCTCCAAAGAACTTGAACAGGGCCACCCCCGCGGGGCTGCGCAGAAAACCTTCGCCCCCCATGTGTCCAGGGGTGTGCCAGGCGAATTTGAATTCATTGGAGTACTGCACCATTGCCCCGAAAAAAGGCGGATAGACTGTTCGCACATAATCCACCACATGGGTTTCGATGCGACCTGCCATAAAGGAGATGGTTTCAGACGTCTTCCAGAGGCAATCATTAACATCCCTCAGAATTTCCGCCGGAATCCGGTCCATTTCCCTCCGTCCCGTCAGCAGAATAATGGGGATCCCCTGGTGCCTTATCCTCATTTTGACAATCAATTCTTCGGCCGTTGTGGCTTCACCGGGATCCTCCTCGGGGATATCCCAATCCACCACAATGCACCCGAAATCGGACCTGGAACGGAATATCTCGTACCCGTCTTCATAGGTAAAAGACGGGATTACCCGGCAGTCCTGGACTTCCTTTAATTGTTCGGCCAACTGCCGCAGCCTGTATCCTTCGTCGTTTTGGGCATCGAACTGCCCTGAAATAATGAGCACCGGCCATTCGCGATTTGTGATTTCCATACCTGCTCCTCCTTGTGGTTGTGACATCCCAGAAACGCCTCTATGTTTGACCGAATCGAGTTGGAAATGTCATTTATGCTAAATGATAATACCTAACCCGGATAAACCGGAAAAGTGCCTAAAGTTCACCCCGCAAAATGCCGAGTCTATTTCTCCGGGGCGAAGCCCATTTTATCGTTTTCCATATCTTGTAACCAGTAGAACCCCTTTCTAATTCAACTGGAGTATAACCTTGATTCGTCAAATCTTCAATAACCTTTTGGGTACCGATTGCGCCAATGGCAAGTTTTTCCAAAAGGCTTTCATCGATTTTGAATGATCTCTGTGCCATATCTTCCTTTCATCACCTCGAATATTGTTTTACGCCCAACGTTTAAATCAGCGGCGCGGTCTTTTTCGCGTCCGCTGAATTTATTTGTTGGCCTTTCCCACTGTTTTTCTGGCAGATCGAACTTCATAAAGCGATTGGTCTTCACAAACTTGCATT
>JAOZQV010000479.1 GCA_029932035.1 Deltaproteobacteria bacterium
AAAGGTATCAATTCAGTTGCGAAGCAGATTGTGGGCGAAGTTAGGACCAAGCCCGGATTTCATATCTCTGACAAACATGCTGCGGGCTAAGGACGGCGATTTTTTTATTGCCGACTGACTTCGAAATCGTAATACCGTTGAATTCCTGGGCATTTGGGAGAAAATTCACAATCCGGATTTTAATTATGGCGAATTCGCCATAATTAAAAGTCAGGCCGGCTTGAACAGCTACAAACTCAGTGTCAAAAAATGGGTGGGCAAAACCAATGCCATCGGGCTGGTTGCTAAAACGGGGCGTTATGGAGGAACATACGCGACGAAGCCAATGTTTCGCAGCTCGTTTGCCTGGCCAACCTCGAAACGCTGAATGCTCAATTTATTTATCAGGGGCTTTCCCAGAGTGAACGACTGGAAGCGCTTAACAAAACGGCCATTCAGCAAATGAAAATACTGGTGGAGGACAGAAATGTGGAACAGCTTGAAGGAAAAAACCATGGATAAACTCAAGATGCACTCGCCGAACCTGACCCGGGAAAACATCACTCGCGTGCGTGAGCTGTTTCCCGGCTGTGTGACCGAGGCCCATGATGAGAATGGGAAGCTCAAGCTCTTGGTTGACTTTGATCAACTGCGGCAGGAACTGTCGGAGGCCATCGTGGAAGGTCCGCAGGAGCGCTATCACCTCAACTGGCCCGGCAAGCGGGAGGCTCTCTTGACAGCCAATGCGCCCATTGCCAAGACGTTGCGGCCATCCCGAGATGAAAGCGTGGCTTTTGATACCAGCAAGAACCTGTTCATCGAGGGCGACAACCTGGAGGTGCTGAAACTCCTACAAGAGACATACCTCGGCAAAGTCAAGATGATATACATCGATCCACCGTACAACACTGGGAACGATTTTATTTATGAAGATGATTTTGCCATCGAAAAGTCAGAATACGACCTGACGAGCGGAATACGCGATAGAGAAGGCAAAAAGCTTTTCGATGAAGAAAAATGGAAACAGAACTCTGCCGCGAACGGCCGTTTTCATTCTGATTGGCTTTCTATGATTCACTCAAGGTTGAAACTGGCAAGGAACCTTTTGCGGGATGATGGGACGATATTTATCAGTATTGATGATGGTGAAGTGCATAATCTGAGGAAAACTGCCGATGAAGTTTTTGGTGAAAGTAACTTTGTTGCAAATGCTATTTGGGAGAAGAAGTTTTCACCTCAAAACGATGCGAAGTGGTTTAGTGACAATCATGACCATGTGTTGATATATGCAAAAGATAAATCGATATGGCGGCCATTTAAATTACCTCGAACTAAGGATAATAATTCGCGATTCAGCAACCCAGATAATGACCGAAGGGGCATATGGGCTTCTTCGGATATTACTGTAAAGACATATAACGCTGCAACTGATTATCCAATAACCACACCAAGTGGTAATATAATTAATCCAGCAAATGGTCGATGCTGGTCTGTATCTAAGGAAAAATTCGATGAGCTTGTTAAAGACAATCGTATATGGTTTGGGAAAAATGAAAGAAATGTCCCAAGATACAAAACTTTTTTATCGGAAGTCAGCGACGGAATAGTTCCATTGACAATATGGAAGTTCGGTGAAGTAGGGCATAATCAAGAGGCTCGCCAAGAAACAAAAAATTTATTCGATGGTAATGCTTATTTTGATAGTCCAAAACCTACCAGGCTTTTAAAAAGAATACTTACTCTTTCGACGAGGAAAAATGACATTATCCTCGATTTCTTTGCTGGATCCGCAACTACCGCCCACGCCGTGATGCAATTCAACGCAGAAGATGGTGGCAATCGCAAATTTGTCATGGTTCAGCTTCCCGAGCCTTGCAATGAAAAGTCAGAGGCATTCAAGGCAGGATACAAAACAATCGCTGAAATCAGCAAAGAGCGTATTCGTCGAGCAGGAAAGAAGATTCTGGAAGGCGAGTGCCACAAAGATTGGAACAAAGATATTGGCTTCCGAGTATTGAAAATCGACTCATCAAATATGGCCGAGGTTTATTATACCCCGGATGCCATCGACCAGGCCCAGCTTAAAATCTTCACAAACAACATCAAGCCCGACCGCACGTCGGAAGATCTGCTCTTCCAGGTGCTGCTGGACTGGGGCGTTGACCTGTCCCTGCCCATCCGCAAGGAAACCATCCAGAGCAAGACCGTTTTCTTTGTGGATGAAAACGCCCTGGTAGCCTGCTTCGATACCGGTGTGGATGAAGAACTGGTCAAGGAACTGGCCGGGTTCGAGCCCTTGCGGGTGGTCTTCCGCGATAACGGTTTCGTGTCCGATGCCGTCAAAATCAACGTGGAACAGATATTCAAACAGATGTCGCCGGGGACGGAGGTGAAGGCGATATGAGAAAGGATGAAGGCGGAAGTATAGAGGATGAAAACCTTTTTCAAACGGGAGAATTACAGCGCAAGGCAACTGTTGCAAAATTTGCAACAGTTCAAAATGAGGGCGGGCGGAGCGTTTCCCGTGATGCGGAAAAGCATTTTATTGAAGCAGAAAAAGAGTTCAAACAGATCGAATCCCAAAAAGAAAATGGGCCACTCAAATCGGATGAAAATAAAGGGGGCATGGCATGAAACTGAAGTTCAAGATCCAGCCCTTCCAGACCAGCGCCGTCGAATCCGT
>JAOZQV010000113.1 GCA_029932035.1 Deltaproteobacteria bacterium
GAGACGTAGCGGATCTGATCATCAAGAGCAAGGGCAAAGCTTTCAATATATCTCTCGCCCCGGTACCATCTTCCGGAGCTACGGGGTAAACAAAGGACCCAGAGGTTACCTTTTTATTGCCAAAATCCTGATAATCCTGTAAATCCTGTCTAACATGAAATTTCAATTCGGCCGAACCCACAAATTCGTATGAGGAACTATTAATGAAAACTTATCTGGAATGCTTTCCCTGTTTTCTAAACCAGGCGCTTCGAGCGGCGAGAATGGCAACTACCGATGAAAGGAAGATCAAAGAAGTCATCGATGAAGTGGGAATGATGCTGCAAAACATCTCCCTTGAAAGCTCGCCCCCTGAAAGCGGCAGACTGATCTATCAAAAGGTTCACGAAATTACGGGAAATCCGGATCCCTACAGGGAAATCAAAAGCCAAAGCACCAGAGAAGCCCTCTCTTTATATCCCTATTTGAAAAGCCTGGTGCACAATTCTGAAAACAGGCTGCTCACTGCCATTCGAATTGCCATTGCCGGAAATGTCATTGACTTCGGCCCAAACCGGCCCTTTGATATGGAAACAGAAATTGAGAAAACCCTCACAAAGGATTTCGGCATATGTGATTATGATCTATTTGAAAAAGCTCTGAATGAATCCAATGAAATTCTTTACATTGGAGACAATGCCGGAGAATGTGTTTTTGATAGAATTCTAATCGAGACGTTAAACAAACCGGTGACATACGTGGTCAGGGGAGCGCCCATTATAAACGACGCGACCCTTGAGGACGCCCGGCAGGCCGGTATTGACAGGGTGGCCACCCTCCTGTCCTCCGGTACCGATGCCCCGGGAACCATTCTTAAGACCTGCAGTGACCAATTTATCCGTATCTACAATGATGCAAAATTCATTATCAGTAAGGGGCAGGGAAATTATGAGGCGCTTTCAAACCAGAAAAAACCCATTTTTTTTCTGTTAAAGACCAAATGCCGGGTCATTGCCGATGACATCGGCCTGAAAGAGGGCGAAATTGTATTAAAGGGCCATGTATGATTGGAAACAACACAATGATTGAAAAACAGAAGAGGTGCTGGAACAGTGGATAGATCGGTTTATTCAAATGTAGGGAAAAAAGAAGATACAACGGGTATTGCCAAGAGAGTCGCACAGATCAGCGTTTCGGCCATCAAACAGATGCCCGTCCTTGCGAGCAAAATTGAAGGGTGCATTTCTCTCGGTCAGGGCATTCCTTCTTTCGGCACTCCTTCCTTTATTCGAGAAAGCATTGTCGCGGCCCTGAAGCACGACGAGTTCATCGGGAAATATTCTCTGCAGCCGGGAATCCCGGAGTTGAAACTGGAAATCGCCAAATATCTTCACCGGACCAATGGGATCAACGTGGACCCGGAGAGGGAACTTTTTGTGAGTTGCGGCGCCATGGAGGCCCTTGCCGGGGTTATCTCAACCGTTGTTGATCGAGGCGATGAGGTTCTCATCCCTTCTCCGAACTACTCTTCCCATATTGAACAGATCCTTTTTGCAGAAGGAAACCCGGTTTTCGTCCCCCTTATTGAGGAAGAGGGATGGCGACTGGATGTGGCAGGCTTCAGAAAGGCCCTGACCCCAAAGACCAAAGCCATCCTGCTCTGTAATCCCGTTAACCCTACCGGCGCAGTCTTTCGAGAAGAGGATTTAAGAGCCATGGCGGAAATGGCTCTGGAGCGGAATCTTTTTATCATTTCAGACGAGGCCTACGATTTTCTACTCTACGATGGCCTTCCCCATTTCAGTTTGGCGTCTATTCCGGAGCTGAAGACCCTGCTGATTACCTGTAAAAGCTTTTCGAAAATGTATTGTATGACCGGATGGCGAGTGGGGTATATGCTTACCGCGGCGCGAATTGTTGATCAGGTGCTGAAAGTGCACGACGCGTTTGCCATCTGCGCACCGACCATTTCCCAGTATGCCGCCCTGGCCGCCCTAAAAGCCACCAACGGAAAGGATGGAGACGGGGATCGGTTTATTCGTCAATTGGTGGAAGCCTTGAGTTCAAGACGGGACATAATCTGTGACCGTCTGGACGGTCTTCCCCACCTTTTTTCCTTTCAGAGGCCGAAAGGCGCTTATTACGTTTTCCCAAAAATCACACATGACAATGAAAATGATATGGACCTGGCCTTACGTTTACTTCATGAAGCCAGAGTCATTACGATCCCAGGAAGCGGCTTTGGCCCAACTGGCGCCGGCCATATTCGATTATCCTTTGGCGCCCCCGAAAAAGATATCCACAGGGCTTTCGACCGTATAGACGAATGGGCACATCTTTCCACTTGACGCATAATGAGGGTTTCTCTATACTTCGCCCTCAAAAAAGCGACTTATTATTATCTGGTATTATCAGAAGCGAGGGTTTATTAACAGAAAATTGGAGTATTTAACAGGAAAGGAGAAAAATCATGAAGAAAAGGTTGTTCATTGTTTTGGCATTAATGATTACGGTTTTGATTTCCTTTGGGCTCACAGCCGGGGTTGCCGCAGATAAGGTATATATCAATGGTTTTGATGCAGCCTATCCTCCGTTTTCGTTCGTGGACAAGAATGGCAAACCGTCCGGTTTCGACATTGATTCCATAAACTGGATTGCAAACGAAATGGGATTCAAGGTAAAACACCGGCCAACGGACTGGGCTGCCATTGTTCCTTCACTCAAGGCCAAAAAGATCGATCTCATCGCCTCTGGTATGAGTATCACGCCGGAACGTCAGGCTGCGGTCAACTTTTGTAACCCTTATTGGCAGGTCGTTCAGTTGCTGGTTGTTAAGAAGGATTCGAAACTGACTGTAGATGAAGCGCTTAAACCAGGCCGTAAGATCGCCTTGCTGCGGGGTAGTGCTGAGTCCAAATGGATGACCAAGAACCAGCTCAAAAAGGGATATAAGTACGAGCTGAAATTTTATGACACGACACCTCTCGCCATCGAAGATGTCACGAACGGAAGAGCCGACGCAGCCGCTGTTTCCAATACAGCCTTAAAAGAGGCCGTGGATAGGGGGTTGCCGGTAAAAAAAATCGGAAGGTATGGACAACCGGACGTTAATTATGGATATGCGGTACGAAAGGAAGATAATGATTTCCGTAACAAGCTGAATGAGGGTCTCAAGCGCCTCAAGGCATCTGCTTATTGGGATGAACTTGTTAAGAAATGGTTTGCAAAAAAATAGCAGATCGCAGTGGCCCATTTTGAAAATCAACGGGAAGGCTCATCCGAAAATCCGGATTTGGGACGGACGATAGCCTTCCCGTTTTCTTTATGTATAAAGTCAATTTCTTCAGACATTGATTTCAGGAAGAGAGATGCTGCAGGGATTTATAGTTATTAGTGAAAATCTTCCATATATTCTTGGAGGTATCTGGGTAACCCTTACGGTTGTTGTCGGGGCTCTTATAATGGGTCTGAGCCTGGGCCTTGTTTTATCCGTGGCCCAGGTATACGGAAGCCGTGTTGTTCGGCGAACAGTGGGTGTATACGTATGGTTTTTTCGAGGCATTCCTCTGCTGGTATTATTATTTCTGTTCTATTTTGGCATATTGGCCAACCTGCAAATAGAACTATCTCCTTTTATTGTTTCCATCATTGTTTTGGGACTTATCAGTTCCGCATATCAATCCCAGATTATTCGCGGTGCGATACTCTCCCTTCCGGAAGGCCAATTGAAAGCGGCCCGATCCATCGGCATGAGTGATTCCAAGGCCATTGTCTTTGTTATCCTGCCACAGGCAATCCGATTGTCCATACCGGGCTGGACCAATGAATACACAATAATTCTGAAAGATTCTGCTGTAACCTATGCGTTGGGTGTTACGGAAATTTTAGCGCGTTCCCGCCATGTGGCAGAGAGGACATATCAGCACTTTTGGATCTACATTCTGGCCGGATGTATATTCCTGCTATTGACTTACGTCGGAACCAAACTGTTTCAGATCCTGGAAGAAAAGGTAAGGACACCGGGATACACTCAATAGGGAGTTATCAATTTATGGCCGATCAAACGCCGGTCTTAAGAATCCAGAATATCAAAAAGAGTTATGGCGACAATAAGGTTTTAAAAGGCGTGTCGCTGGAACTTAATAGAGGGGGGATTAAGGTGGTGATCGGTCCGTCCGGTGGCGGGAAAAGTACACTCCTGCACTGCATCAATTTTCTGGTCGGATTAGATGAGGGACGAATCTATCTCAATGGCAAGGAAATCATCCATAACCGAAAACGGGAACTGACTGCATATAGACAAAAAGTTGGAATGATATTCCAGGACTTCAACCTGTTCGATCATCTCAATGCACTCCATAACGTGCTGATCGGACCTGTAAGGGTAAAGAAGCTCCCCAAATCAGAGGCCAGAGAGAGGGCAGTTGCCGAATTGGAACGAGTCGGATTAAGGGATCATATGACAAAATATCCTGCGGAACTTTCAGGGGGTCAGAAGCAGCGTGTTTCCATCGCAAGGGCACTTGCAATGGATCCAGAGGTCATGCTCTTAGATGAACCCACGTCTGCTTTGGACCCGGAGTTAATTGGGGAAGTCCACGAAGTTATTCGAGACCTTGCCTCAGGGGGCATGACCATGCTTCTCGTTACCCATGAGGTCGGCTTTGCCAGTTCATTGGCCGATGAAATTTTTTTTATGGAAGACGGAAAGATCGTGGAACAGGGGCCGCCCCAAAAAATTCTTTTCAATGCAGAATGCGATAGAACCCGTGAGTTCTGTGCCAAAATCGGCAGACTCCACAATAATTCATCATAAGCCATGGATGAGCTCTTATTCTTACGTCAGGAAGTCGCACCCGAGTTATTGGCCGGGGTGTGGATGAGCATTAAGTTAATCGTTCCCTCGGCAATATTCGGATTCTTCATCGGGATCGTTTCCGGAGTGTTCCGAGTCTATGGACACCCCGTCTTAAAAAGGCTCGCAGGTCTTTACGTCCTGTTTTTCCGAGGGTTTCCTTTACTCGTGCAGCTTTATCTGTGGTACTTCGGTTTACCGAGAATCGGTATCTATCTCTCCCCCTTTGCCGCGGCCGTTATCGGATTCTCACTTTGCAGCGGCGCTTATCACTCGGAATATATCCGTGGAGCACTCCTGTCCGTTAAAAAAGGACAACTTCTGGCCGCTTATTCACTCGGTTTCAGCAAAATTCGCGCGGTTTTTTCAATTCTTCTGCCTCAGGCCATGCGAAGGGCACTTCCCGGCAACGGTAACGAGTTCATTTATCTGATCAAGTATTCCTCTCTGGCCTATATGGTCACCTGCATCGAACTCACCGGAAAAGGGTCAATTCTCGCTAATTTCTATTTTAAGTATTTGGAAATCTTCGCAATTGTCGGTGCAATATATCTCGTGATGGTATCTATTGCTACCTGGGGATTGAATTATCTTGAAGACCGGATCGCGATTCCCGGGTTCGGCCGTCCAAAATATAACTAAAGAAAGCTGAAAATTATGTCCATGGCACAAATCGATTTGCCTTACGGCGATGGAATTCTTTCTTTTGAAATTGATAAAGGAATGTTAGGTGAAGTTGTTGAACCCGGGTTGGTGGAAACTGCGTCTGATGCAGAAGCCGAGATTCGTTATGCCCTTGAACGGCCGATTGGAAGCCCTCCATTGACTGAACTTGTTCGCCCCGGACAAAAGGTTGCCCTTATCATAGACGATATAACCCGTCAAACGCCGACCCATCTGATATTACCGCCAATACTCTATTGCTTAAAAAGGGCCGGAATCGAGAAAGAAGCCATAAAGATCGTTTTTGCCCTTGGCACTCACCGACCTATGACTGAATCTGAGATTCATGAAAAGGTTGGATCTGCCATCGCTAATGAATACCACATTGTCAACGTTCCATGCTGGGACAACGCTGAGATGGTGTATATGGGCAGGTCATCCAATGGCATACCGGCCTGGATCAATCGGACGGTAATCGAAGCGGATTTTCGAATCGGTATCGGTATGATAACTCCCCATATGGATGCCGGCTTCAGTGGGGGAGGCAAAATTATTTTACCAGGTGTCTGCAGTTGCCGGACCGTAGAGGCCTTTCATTTGCGCCAGGCAAAGATTTTAGAAAACCAGCTTGGTGCTATCGACGCCCAGTTGCGACGAGATCTTGAGGCCTTTGTGGAAGAAAGGATAGGCATCGATTTTATTTTGAATGTTATCCTTGACCGCAAAGGGCTCTTGTACCGATCTGTTTCAGGGCACTTTGTCCAGGCCCATCGTGTTGGTGTAGATATTGCCAAAACAGTATACGGCTCACCTGTTTCAAGGCGCTATCCTGTTGTTATCTCCAATGCATATCCAACCCAAATTGATTTATGGCAAAGTACAAAGGCGTTGGCAAGCGGTGAAATTATGACCGATGATGGCGGCACCTTGATTCTTGTCACACACTGTCAGGAAGGAAATAATACACACCCGTTGTTTGCCGACTATATGGGGCGTGACCCGGAACAACTTATTCATGAGCTTGAATCCGGACGTGCCGAGGATATAGTTGCCTGCGCACTGGCAGTCCCTTTGAGTCGAATGAGACGCCGTATTAAATTCGCTCTGGTCTCATCAGGGCTAAGCAAAGCAGAGGCCGAACGGATGGGGTTTATCTATTACGATAGCGTAGAAAACGCCATTAAAGAAAAGCTGAAAACTCGGGGTAGCCATTCTGCCGTTGCAGTGTTAACACACGGAGGGGTTACCCTGCCGATGACATTGGTCTGAAAGAAGGCGAAATTGTGTTAAAGGGTGGCCAATAGAATGAGACCTTTGCAAAACGCCCCCTTTCGAAGTTTGCGCTTATCTGTCTCTCGCCCGCATCAATCGATCACCAGAAGATAGGCGTTACTTTATTTGAACTGCTCCTTTGTCTTCGAAAAGGCATTCACTGAAGCATAGGCCGTACTAACAGCCAAACCTGAGCCACATTTCATCCGCATCCAGTCCTGATGGGCCAAGATGGAGCCTGCGGCAAAAAGGGTTTCAAATGCCGGTCGGCCCGCCTCGTTCAAGGGACGGAATAAATCATCTGTTTCAAGACCAGCTTGGTTGGCCGGATGTCCCCGAGAATCCAGTAGTTCTTTCCGGTGCCAGTCTTTCCTGTCCCCGGGTTGGAATACTGGCAAATTGAACAGCGTCTCCCTGATTCCTCGCCTGCTCGCGTAAAGACCACCCCCCATAAAACGGCCGCTGGCCAGGATAACTCCCTGGCTTTGAACCACCACCTTCCGGCCTTTTGTGTCCAAGTGGAGGATTAATTCACTGTTGTCACCACGATTTACCGTCAACACTTGTTCTTGCAAGAATTGGCGAACCCCTATGGCTTGAAGTCCCACTTCAAAAGCCTCCTTAAGACGCAAACCGGGAACGGAAGGGGGGATCGTTGGGATTTCAAACAGGGGGATTCCGATCTCTTTCTCTAATTCCGATAAAACCTCGTCGGGATTACGCATACCGCAAATGGAAGGCATACCAATCACCCGGGCATCCCGGATATGGGGTTTGATTTCCTGGGCAAGCTTCATTCGGGATTCAGACGTCTCCAAGACCTGTGCAGTAATTTCACCGGCAAGTAACTCTTTCCCTCCAGCGTTTCCCGGGAAAAAAACCCTGACCGCCCTTAATTCTGGCCATCTTTCTCTTAAGGTGGCCACAATGCGGCCGGCGCTGAAATCTTTAAGGCCGAAAAAATCGACAATCAAGCCTTTTGGCTGGTTTTCCAGAGCCAAAACCCCGTTCCACATGGTTTTAGGAACACAATAGGTCGTTTTCACGGTTCCTAAGGAGGTAATTATCTTGGCATTTTGCTCCACCCGTCGACAATAGGGGAGACCCGCATTATGGAGAAAGGGCAGTAATTCCCCAAAGGCAGATAGGATATCTTCTTTTTTTAAGCGTGAATAAGGATGTTCGGGTAGATCCCTGCAGAGTGCATCCATAGCGGCCCACGGGTCGTTCCAGGATCTATTCTCCTGGACTGGATGTACACCCATGAGGTCCAAAAGACCGCTGGCCAGGAGGATTCCTTTGGGACGTCCGATTTGAACGACCGACACACCGCGATTTGCTGCAAAAAGGGCAGCGGACATACCAGCCATGCCCGTGCCGATCACGGCAAGGTCACACTTTATGGTTTCGGAAATGGACATGGGATTTGGATCTCTTTCTGTTTCTAAACCCTATTTATCGTTCCAGGTCGAAAAGACCGCAATGCAGTGCCTCAAGGAATTCTGCCCGGACAAGTTGGCCGTCCCAGAGTATGGGGCGCTGGCCCTTCCACCGCTCATTGAGAAACTTCCTAAGATGGTTCAGACCCTGGTCTGGATTAATGTCTCCCTTGTCGATCATATGCGCATCGGTCCTGATGCTGCAAAAGGTCCCCTGACAGGAACCCTTGCCCAGCCGGCTGCGCAGGGCCACCGCCTCAAAGCTGGGGGATCCTCCCTGTTCACGAATGGATGCAGCTATACTGTCTACAACGCTTTTTGGCACCATTTCGCATTCACAAAGAAGGACGTCTTCGGGATTGTTGCTTTTCATATACTCCTTTGGGGACAATCCCGGGTAAGACCATCCACTTACCTGAGTTCCAGGGAGGGGCACGGTCCCGGTGAGGCAGGGGGCCGAAACCCCCAGTTTATGACAGATCATGTCTGCGGTTCTTTCCGCCATAAGCCGGTACGTGGTAAGCTTTCCACCGGTGATGGTGACGAAATTGTCAAGGCCGTCGTGGCTGTGGTCAAAGATAGTGAAGCCCCGGCTCACGGACCGGTCATCGCCCTGACTCTCTATCTGCACAAGGGGTCTTACCCCGGCGTAGGCCCTGATATAGCGGGCTTCTTCCAGAATCGGGACCATTGCGGCACCTTCCTCAATGATACGGTCCACTTCTTCAACAGTAGGACCGATCGTTTCCAGAGACGGGATCCGAAGGGAGGTAGTACCCAGGATGGAAACCGTGCCCCCAGGGACCAGGATATCGGCATCTGAAGGGGGACGCAGTCGATTTATGACCCGTTCCGTGATCCTCTGGGAGGTAATAAGAAGGGTACCTTTGGAATAGAGGACGTGTACGGGGATACCGGCAAGGGCCGCAATGTCGCCTGCCCATGCGCCGGTTGCATTCACCACGAGATCCGCACTTACCGCTCTTTCTTTGCCCAACTGTTTGTCAAAAAGGCGAACGGATTGAATGCGATCTTGTTTCAGATCGAATCCCACAACCGGTGCATACCGCAACAAACGGGTCCCGAGACTCCGGGCATGTGCCACGTTTTCCAGGGACAGCCGAAAGGGATCAACCGAGGCATCTTCCAAGGCAAAGGCAGCAATCAAATTCCCTGAAAGAACGGGTTCCATGTCCAGGGCCTCTTCCGGCGTAAGCTCTTGAACGGGGATACTGCATTTGGCGCACATCAGAGGGAAATCGGCTATAAAATTTTCATCATCTCCCTCCACAGCAACAAAAAGGCCACCCGTCTCCTCGATACACTGTGGGGCGAGCCGTTTCAGGAGTTCTCCCTCTTCCCGGCACTCCATGGCCGATACGGTATCATTAGACACATAACGGGCTCCGCTGTGCAGTAAACCGTGGTTTCCACCGGAGGCACCGGCGTTGATATCCATCTTTTCAGCCAGGATGCACTGGACACCACGCAAGGCCAGGTCCCGTGCAAGACCTGTCCCGGTGGCACCACCGCCAATGATCAAAACCTGGGTCTCCAAATCAGTCATGTTCTCATACTCGTCAAGCCGCCTACATATCGAATTTTCCTGCTCTGAAAGCTTTCAGGTACCCCATACAGTAATCGTCTCCCCCCATGAGCGTCTCAGAAGCAGTAATGTTGGCCATCATGGCATTGTCCAGGGGGTCTACGATAGCTCCATCTAAACCTTTGGCAATGGCCATTGTCATGAAAGTCCGGTTCATAAACTTTCTCTCTGGCAACCCGTAAGAGATATTGGACAGCCCGCACATGGTATGGACCCCCTCGAAATTGGTCATAATCTTTTC
>JAOZQV010000480.1 GCA_029932035.1 Deltaproteobacteria bacterium
AACCGAGGACTATGATCGGCTGATTATCACCATGGGCGACGTGCCCTTTGTCAAGAGAACCACATATATGGAGATAGTAAGAGGTCTAAAAAACCACGCGCTGATTGTCCTCGGCTTCAGACCGGAATCAAGAAAACAATATGGCGTACTCGAGACGGACGGGGATCAGGTTAAAAAAATCACAGAATGGAAATACTGGGAAAAATATCCTGAAAAGAGGCAACAGGAACTCCAAATCTGCAATTCAGGGATCTATGCTGCCAAAAAAGAAGTCCTCCTCCGTTATCTTCCTGTGCTTGCCTCAAGACCTCACTTAGTTAAGAAGGAGGTCAATGGCAGATTGAGTAGTGTGAAAGAGTATTTCATAACAGACCTCATCGAATACATGCACGATGGCGGCCTCTCTGTCGGATATATCCTTGCGGAAGATGAAGAAGAGGTAATGGGTATTGATGACCTTTCCGCTCTAAAAAGGGCCCAGGAAATTTATGAATCCGGAATAATGTCAAAGGATATAAATACTTAACAGACATCTTTAACTTACCGAATCAGGAAATATCTCACAATTTTGCTTGACAAATCTGAGGATCAACGGCTAATCAAGCGGAAGGAATGAACCCTTCAAACATATCACTACAAATGAGGAGTGCGCATATGAATCCGATCGCGGAAGAGCTTAACGAAATTATCAGGGCAGGGAATGAACAGATCTATGAGATGCTGTCTGATGTTGGAAAAAACCTCTTTTTCCCAAAAGGGATCCTTTCCCAGAGTGCCGAAGCAAAGGAAAAGGCCCATAAATTTAACGCTACCATCGGTATGGCAACTGAAAAGGGGCGAACCATGCACCTCCCCTCTGTTATGGCCATGCTGAATGCGATCCGCCCTAAGGAGGCGCTAACCTATGCCCCATCATTCGGCATAATGCCCCTCCGCCAGACCTGGCAGGATGAGATGTTCAGGAAAAACCCTTCATTGAAGGGAAAAGAGGTCAGCCTCCCAGTTGTATCCAGCGCCATCACCCATGGCCTCAGCGTGGTTTCTGATATGTGGGTAGACCCTGACGATACGATTATCCTGCCTGACAAAATGTGGGGCAATTATAACCTCATATTCGCGGTCCGAAGGGGTGCCCGTATTGTACACTATCCCCTTTTCGACAACAGGGGAAAATTCAATCTGAAAGAATTCGAGGCCTGTGTTAACACCGAGGCTAAATCAAGAAAAAAGATTATTCCCATACTCAATTTCCCTAATAATCCCACCGGTTATACTGTCACGCCTGAAGATGCAGATAAAATCGTTGATATTTTGAAAAGCGCTGCCCGGGGTGGAACCAACGTCCTGGCGCTCACGGATGACGCCTATTTCGGGCTCTTCTATGAGGAAGATGCATTAAAAGAATCTATCTTTACAAAGCTGATCGGTAGTGACCCAAGGCTTCTTGCCATCAAATTAGATGGGGCTACCAAGGAAAATTTCGTGTGGGGTCTCCGGGTAGGCTTCATCACCTATGGAGCGTCACTGACCGGCGAGTCAAGACCGGTTTATGAGGCACTGGAAAGGAAAACCGCCGGCGCGGTCAGAGGCTCCATATCCAATGCCTCCCATCTGAGCCAGGAAATTGTCCTCAAGTCCCTGCAGTCGAAAGATTTCCTTGCAGAAAAAGACGATAAATTCAAGATCATGCAAGGGCGGGCCCAAGAGGTAAAAAGAGTACTTTCAAACCCGCAATACCACGACGCATGGGAACCCTATCCCTTTAATTCTGGATATTTCATGTGTTTGCGGCTGAAGACGGTTGAAGCGGAACCTCTCAGGGTCCATCTCCTTGATAAATATGGGATCGGTCTCATTTCCTTAGGCAAAACAGATCTCCGGGTGGCATTTTCGTGCCTCGAAAAGGAAGACACCCAGGAGCTTTTCGATACCCTGTTTCAAGCCGTAAAGGACCTTGAGTCTTAGCACCCCGTCTGCCTTGATAGTTTCCGACCAATTTATGATCGCGAAGTTCCGGCGGCAGGGGCTGTTCGCTGGCGATCCAAGTAATGGTCCGCTTCAGCCTGACCATCTCTCTTCCCGATTTAATTGCCTTCCTGTAGTCCTTCTCAAATCGAGTCGTGGTCTTCAATTTGAGCATTTGTCAAGCGCCTCAAACATCTGGTCAAGACTGTCGAATCAGTGCAAACCTTCTCCACGATCCGTGGCCTCAAATGTTTTCCGGGTGGCCGCATTCGGAATCTCCACGGGGAAGGGAAGCCCCTGACAAAGCCGTATTTGATTGTAGAATACTGTAATGGCCTCAGTGGTACTCATTCCCAGGCGATGAAGTAATTTCTCAACGTCAGACTTAAGACGCGGCTCAATTCTGGCTCTAACTGTTGCTGTTCGATTCATTCCTTTATTCCTCCATTTTCCTGAGATCTGTATGGCCCGCATGGGCCACTTATGTCAAGTAAGAGTTTTACACTCCTGCAATTCAATTACTTTCTGTGTATTCACCGTCCCCTTCATAAATTTTTAGTTCGCCACCATACTCACTCCGAAGAACTTCAAGGACACAGGCCAGGATATCTCCTTGAATTTGGATGTCAGTATGGGGCGTTTTACAAAGGTCCCATGTATTATTCAAGACAGTATTTGGAGGTTTTTTCGTCT
>JAOZQV010000481.1 GCA_029932035.1 Deltaproteobacteria bacterium
GGCTGTTATTAATCATGCTTTATAAACGATCTGACCAGGTTAAGGTCAAAAAAATCGGCAGCAATACGGCCCTGTATGTCAGTGACCAAAAGGGTATACATGTGCTTAATGAGACGGCCCTCTTCATCTGGGAGACCCTTCAGGAGCCCTTTACATTCGATGAACTCCTCTATATGCTCAGTGAGGTCTTTGAAGGTGACACTACCAAAATGAAAGAGGACCTGCGCGAGATACTCGATCTGTTTTTGCGGTACGATCTGGTCTACACGGAAACATGAAAACCTTTTTTCTCTCTTTCCCCCGGCTCAATATCTCCTTAACCGCTCCTGACGAGATTGTTGATGATATTCAAGACGCATTTCTTCACTCCATAAGTCCAGACACAAATCTACTTTTCCAGCACGAATATGTCATCGAATCCATCTCCAATGGGCTTAGCCTTGTCAAAGACGGTCAGGTGGCAGGACAGTTTGGGTCGTGTCTTGATCTCATATGCCGCCTGGAGGAGAATATTGAAAATACCCTGATCCAGGCCATGGGGAACTGGGTGGGATTTCACGCAGGGGCTGTAATGATAGGAGACTCTGCCTGTGTCATCCCGGGAAATCCGGACACCGGAAAGACAACCACCACCTTCAACCTAATTGAGATGGGGCAGATTTTTTTGTGTGAAGAGATTACGCCTGTAGATCCGGAAACCTTGCTGGTTTATCCCTACCCCCAGGTGCTTACCATTGAGGGAGCTTATGCGGAAAAATATTTAGCGCTTTATCCGGTTCAAAATGGGGAGCTCAAGATTCTGGATTCTCAGATGGCCCGCTATCGTCCGCATTCTGCCGGATCATATCAGGTTCCCTTGAAGACCATCCTGATGCCTTCATACGACTCTTCTGGAACACCGGGGATTGAGAAACTCACACCTGGAAAGGTGTTCACTGAACTCCTGGGATATTGTTTCCCCCCCAACAGGAATGATGAACATCTCTTTGATTCGCTTATCAGGATCTGTGAAGAAACCGAGATCTTCAGGCTTCGAACAAACAGCCTGCAATCCACGCGAGATCTCCTGAAAGAGCTATTTGGTCCTAATCCTGGACTTTGAATCTTCAACTTGGAACTTGGAACCTTGAACCCCTTAGATATCCGCCTCCAGGCACTCGATTGGATCTTTTCCGCAACCAGGCCCTGGCTTTTTCAAGGCCAGAGTGCAGCACAACAATTCCCGCATGGGGATGATGTAGACTGGCATGCTGTGGGCGACCTGGCCTATGTTCACAACTTAGAGCCGATTCTCCACTGGGTGGTTTCAAATATCGAGCTCCCGGCACAGATTCCCGGATGGCTCAAAGAGAAATGGGAGCAGGCTTATTTCGGGAATTTCCTCAGAAACGAGGAATATTTTGAACTATTGAAAACACTCCTTACAAAATGCGAAGAAGAAGGGATACCCACTATTGTCCTGAAAGGCCCGGCCCTGATCGGCCGTATTTACAAGGACAGCGGGCTTCGTACCATGTCAGACCTGGATATTCTCTGCTCCCCAATCGACTTACGTCGGATTGTAACCATAACCCGCGATATGGATTACACCATGATAGATGAGGGAGACGATCCCGCAGCCGCCCATCACGTGGCCATGTTTCAGGCCGCTTCGGGAACAATCTTAGAATTCCATTTTATGCCGTATGAAATCATTCAAGACCACGAAAGGTTCATGCAACTGGCTTGGGACCGCAGAGAATGGATAGATGTGGGGGAGATTCATTGTCCCGTCCTCTGCCTCGAAATGGAGCTACTGTTCAATATCGCCCACCTAATTCAGCACCAGTTCGATGTGTCGCTGAAACACTATCTCGATATTGCAGGGATTCTTGTTTTTTGCGAACGGCAATTGAACTGGGATAGAATTGGAACCTTGCTCCGGGATTATGGTCTTAAACAGGAATTCGCCCTTACCACAGGATTCCTTTCGACTATGATGCGTCTTCCTCACATGTCTCAGACACCCCGGCTTAACAATAAAGATATCGCTCAGCAGGAATTTGACGTCTCACTTCGGGACTTGCTTGCGCTATTGGATGAGGATAGATTGCTCGATGTAAGGGGTGTTATCTGGAGTTTTCGTATTGCTTTTGGAAATCGGGAGGGATTTGGAAACAAGGTTAATTATGTGATAACGGCGCTATTGCCATTTTGCCACAGCCTGACCGACCATGGGATCCGATCATCAGGTAATGCCCGCTATTTCCTGCGTCAATGCCGTTTCTATGGCAAACGTCTGCTTCTCACACTCACGCACTTTCCCAAAGAACTTCTCTCAAACAGACAACATTCCCTGGCAAAGGAAAGAGCTGCTGCAAAAGACAGGATCACCCGGCGACTTCTGAGGATTGCACGGCCGAGATGAGTCCCACAAAACCAGAGAAGCACCTAATTGCTGTCTCCCTTCAGGGAAAACTTGCCTGCTGTTGCTGGTGTCCCGTTTGCATAGGCATCGTTTGCCCCAAAGAAACTCCTGACAGCAGGCTTCTTGTAGGAAAGATAACCCGCAACACCCACCGCTGCTGCAACTGAAGATCGCTTGATCGCCTTTCTGCAGAACTCCCGGCGACTTACGGAAACGGCCTCTGTTTGCTGTAATTCATTCATATCGCTAA
>JAOZQV010000114.1 GCA_029932035.1 Deltaproteobacteria bacterium
TGTTGGATGCGCGCGCACCAAACTGAGTAATCAGGAATTCAGAGATAAGATGAAAGAGGCTTTGACGACCGCAAACATCCTTGATAATCAAAAGTGGCAGGACTTTTCCAAATCGCTTTACTATCAGGCAATTGACTACGGTGAACTACCCTCTTTCAAGGCCCTGGCCAGCACCCTCAGGAAATTAGACAAAAAAAATGGCACTAACTGGAACAGGGTTTTTTACCTGGCTGTTCCACCGTCTCTTTATAAATCGACCGCCCAAATGCTTGGGAAGGCCGGTCTTTCAGTGGAAGGGCAAAAGGAAAATAGCTGGGCAAGAATCGTTGTGGAAAAACCATTCGGTCGTGATCTGGACACTGCCATCGACCTGGACCGATCTCTGCATGAGCATTTTAAAGAGCATCAAATCTTCCGGATTGATCATTACCTCGCCAAGGAGACCGTTCAAAATATCCTCATGTTTCGTTTTGCCAACTCGATATTTGAGCCGATATGGAACAGGAGATACATTGACAGTGTAAGCATCACTGCTGCTGAAGCCCTCGGGGTGGAACACAGGGCAGGATACTACGAACAGGCAGGTGTCTTAAGGGACATGTTCCAGAACCATATGATGCAACTCCTTGCCCTGACGGCCATGGACCCCCCTTCCCTATTCGAGGCCGATCGTGTCCGTGACGAGAAGGTTAAGGTATATAGAACTATCAGGCCGTTTCCCATTAGCGATCTTCAAAATTACCTAACACTTGGACAATACGGGGCAGGGTCCCTTGATGGGAAGAAGGTCCCTGCTTATCGCGACGAACCAGGCATCGACCCTGAATCATTAACGCCGACTTTCGCTACCATGAAGATCTTTATTGACAATTGGCGCTGGCAGGGCGTGCCCTTTTACCTCACATCGGGTAAGAGACTGGCCAAAAAACGCACCGAAATAGTTATCCAGTTTAAAGAGGTCCCCCATTCCATGTTTCGTCAGACATTAGGGGAGCAGATCACCCCCAATCGACTCATCCTGGGTATCCACCCGGATGAAAAAATATCATTGACCTTTCAGACAAAGAACCCCGGCGCCAGGGTATGCCTACGGTCTGTCACAATGGATTTTCACTATCATCAGAACTACACCGGTCCCGTGCTGGACGCCTATGAAAAAGTGCTGTTGGATGTGATGTTGGGGGATCACATGCTCTTTTGGCGGCAGGACGGTGTAGAGCTTTGCTGGGCCTTTCTGACCCCCATTTTAGAGGGATGTGAAACTTGTGATGATCGGTCAAGATTGCTTGTGCCGTATGAGTCAGGTAGCTGGGGCCCAGAGGCTGTTAATGAGCTAAAGCAAAACAAATATTGAAAAGGAGGAATTTTCCAATGGAAACTTATTACAAACCTGAAGACCTTCCAAAGTTTGAAGAGATCGGGAAGGAAGCGCCGGATTTAGCTGACAAGTTTTTTGATTATTACGGGGCCGTATTTTGTGAAGGAGAACTGACGGAAAGGGAGAAGTCTCTCATTGCCCTTGCCGTGGCCCACACCATCCAGTGTCCTTACTGTATTGATGCCTTTACACAATCCTGTCTGGAAAAAGGATCTAATGTGGCCGAGATGACTGAGGCGATTCATGTGGTAACGGCTATCAGAGGTGGCGCGTCCCTTGTCCATGGTATTCAGATGCGGAATATTGCAGAAAAGCTTTCCATGTAAATACAAAAAATAAGAAATTAACAATGGATCCCGCGAAATCATCAGAAATCACAAATACGGGTTATGGAAAAGAATCCATGGCCATAGAGCCTTTTCGCCAGACCTTAGCCACGCACAGTCTTAAACTGGAACGTGATCAAACCACCACGTTACAGATTAATATGGGATTATTATGCAACCAGACATGCCGGCACTGCCATTTGGACGCCGGGCCTGGCCGCAAGGAGAACATGAATTCCGAAACCGCGGATCAGATTGCAGATTATGCAAAAAGGTGTTCTTTTGAGGTCATTGACATCACAGGGGGCGCTCCTGAACTGAATCATAACCTTTCCGGCCTCATTGAAAGGTTCTCCTCCCTTGCCCCGAGAATCATGATCCGTTCTAACCTATCCGCCCTGAATGACGGCAAACGAGACCATCTGTTTGACCTGTTCAAAGAATATGGTATGGTAATTGTGGCATCTTTCCCTTCCCTGAACCAAGCCCAGACTGAATCGCAGCGCGGCACGGGAGTCTTCAGCATGAGTATTGCCGCACTAAAGAAGCTTAATAAACTTGGATATGGAGCGGATGGATCCGACCTGGAACTCAATCTGGTCTCCAATCCGACCGGTGCATTTCTCCCGTCATCACAGTCTGAGACGGAAAAGCGATTCCGCCAGGTTTTGTCAAAAAAGTGGGGGATCGTCTTTAATAATCTTTTTACTTTCGCAAACGTCCCTTTAGGAAGATTTCGCGATTGGCTTTTGAAATCAGGAAACCTGGACAAGTATATCGAAAAACTCTCTTCAGGTTTTAATCCATGTGCAGTTGAAGGGGTCATGTGCCGGACAATGGTTTCAGTCTCCTGGGACGGGTATCTTTATGATTGCGATTTCAATTTAGCAAGAGGGTTACCCATGGGAGGGAGGAAGATTCATGTTTCTGAAATGGCTGGTCCCCCAGAATCAGGCAGCCCTATTGCCGTAGCCGACCACTGCTATACCTGTACGGCAGGAACAGGCTTTACATGAGGCGGGGCTATAAAGACCTGAGTTCGGGTTAGGAATTGGGAGTTCAATATGTTTGGAATAAGCAGTAAATTCGTCTTTTTGTTACCTGCTCTGGTACTGATACATGGCGATTCAGATGCTCAAACTAAATTTGATAAGGCGACCCTTGCCGGAGGTTGTTTCTGGTGTATGGAGCATCCTTTTGAAAATCTGGAGGGGGTTGCAGACGTTATATCAGGTTATACAGGCGGGCATGAAAAGGACCCGACATATGAAGAGGTTTCAAGTGGGCAGACCGGGCATGTGGAGGCCGTCCAGGTAATTTTTGACCCCTCTAAAATAACTTATTCCGAGATCCTCGACCTGTTTTGGAGGCAGATTGACCCGACAGATCCAGGTGGGCAGTTTGTGGACAGGGGCCCACACTACAGAACAGCAATTTTTTATCATAATGAAGAGCAAAAGGCTTTTGCAGAGAAATCCAAGGCTGATCTTGATAATTCCGGGATATATGACACGCCGGTTGTTACGGAGATTAAAAAGGCTTCCAGATTTTATCAGGCAGAAGGTTATCATCAGGATTATCACCGGAAAAACCCCATGGGCTATAAACAATACAGACGCGGTTCCGGGCGAGATCAATACTTAACAAATGTATGGAAGGACAAGGCCCCAATTGAAGGATCCAGGAATCACAATAAGAGATACAAGAAACTGTCTGAAGAGGAACTGAAGGTGAGTTTGACCCCATTGCAGTACCAGGTGACCCGGGAAAATTCCACGGAAAGACCGTTTGCCAATGAATACTGGGATAACAAAAAGGAGGGGATCTATGTCGATATTGTCTCTGGGGAGCCTCTTTTTATCTCTACTGACAAGTATGATTCCGGAACAGGATGGCCGAGCTTCTCCAAACCCCTTGAGCCGGAAAATATTGTTGAAATAGAAGATAAAACTCTTTTTACGAAAAGGACCGAAGTGAGAAGCCTACATGCTGATTCTCATCTCGGGCATCTGTTTCCTGATGGGCCTGAACCAACAAGACTCCGTTACTGTATTAACTCTGCCTCCCTTCGCTTTGTTCAGAGGGAAGACCTGGAAAATGAGGGGTACGGCGACTATAAAAAAATGTTTGAGAAATAGAAAGAGTTTTTGACAAAGCACTTTTCACCGCCCGCTTCGCTCGAGACGCAGAGGGCGCAGAGGTTACCTTTTTATTGTTTTCCTTTGAGGGGAAGGAAAACAAATAACAACATGCCGAGTCCGACAAAGAATGTTCTTCAGAAGTGTGATCTTATGTACACAGCTATTATCTTAACCGCCATTACACTGTAGATCTTTTCTTTTCTGGCCTCTCAACAGAAAAGAAAACATATTTTCTCTCTGCGAACTCTGCGTCTCGAGCGAAGCGGGTGTGAGATATTGAAATGCACTTTCTTACCCGCATAGCAAAGTCGGGACCATCCCGCCTTGCGGGAAGGTTTGAGGGAATAATCAACCCCAATGCTGCTAAAGGGTCAAAATTAACAAGCACCATTAACCGGAAGGAGAAAAAATGGAATTGACGGAAATTTACCAAAAGGGCGAAGCTGAAATCAGAAGTCGTGACATTGGCTGGTTGTTAGATGGGGTGGAGACGGAGTTTGTCCTCTCCAACAACCGCAGCGTTCTTGATCGGCACACCATCAGGCAGCGTTGTATTGACGGGGCAGAAGTCGAAACGGATTGCTCTGTTTTGGGCGTTAACTTGAGTACACCCATTATCATGTCTTCTATGACCATGCCTATCCCAGCGATAGTTGATGACGGCCTCATGGTACTGGCAGAGGGTCTGAAAGCGGCGGGGAGCCTCATGTGGACCGGCACCCCCATACCCCAGGATCTGAAGGCGATCGCGGAAACAGGGGTCTCTTTAGCCGCAAATGTAAAGCCATTAAAAGACCGCCTGATGATGTTCAATGCTATAGATGAAATCCAGGCCGCCGGGGTCAACTGGCTCGGAATTGAAATTGATTCCGGCCAAGGGACCAAAGTACATGATAAACAGATGGCCTTTGACTGCTCACCGCTATCTCTCGAAGAGCTTAAGGAGATTAGAAAGAAGGTATCAATTCCGTTGATCTTCAAGGGTGTACTGAGCAAGGAGGACGCAGAAAAATCGATGGAGGCAGGCGCTGATGCGATCTTCGTCTCCAACCATGGGGCACACACCCTGGATTATCTTCCCCATCCCTTCCAGGTCATGGATGAAATCGTCTCGGTTATAAAGGGCGAAGCCGTAATCCTCGTGGATGGCGGCTTCCGGCGTGGGAGTGATGCTTTTAAGGGTCTGGCATTCGGGGCCACACTGGTAGGCTTAGGAAGACCCATCCTTTACGGACTGGCCGCCAACGGCAGCGAGGGTGTCAAAGAGGTAGTCCAACAGATGACAGAAGAGTTGAAACGACTCATGTCCATGACCGGTTTTGGTTCTCCGGGAAAGATAGGCCGCGATTCGCTTATTGAATATTAGCGAGGCTTCGCGTCAAATCACGCCTGAAGCGTGACTTAGCGATATCCTGCTTTAGCGGGGGATGATAGTCGAAGATCCCGACTTTAGCGGGGATGCTGGTCGAGACGACGTCATTGCCGGGGTATTTTTTCTGAATCAGGCCTTCAGATAAACGCCCTTGCCTTCGACCCTTATCTTACCACGCTTCTTCAGCCTGTAAACGATATCTCGTATTTTCCTGCCCTCAAAACCGGTCTTTTTCCTCAAGGCAGCCCCAACAACTCC
Organism: Deltaproteobacteria bacterium; assembly: GCA_029932035.1. Classification (GTDB taxonomy): domain Bacteria; phylum Desulfobacterota; class DSM-4660; order Desulfatiglandales; family Desulfatiglandaceae; genus Desulfacyla. The sequence continues at coordinate 5,476 of JAOZQV010000114.1, forward strand.
TTTCTTGGATCTTGTGATGATTGCCAGTACCATGTCACTATCGGAGGTTTTCTTGGGCGTCTTGGCTTTGGACAGCGCCTTGGCTCTTGGTTTCCTGGAAGCCACGGGTTTGTCAAGCTTCTCCACTTTCTTCATCAGATTCTCTGTTTTCTCTGTTGCCTGTTTCAGCAATTTCAACATCGCCTGAAGATCTCTTTTCAGTTGCTTCATTCTTTCCCCCCTTCTCTCTTGATTGATTCTACAGATTATCCACCCTCTCTTTCAGCTCCTTACTGCATCGGGAAAAAGGCAGTTTTCCCTGACAATGTGGGGACACCAGAGAAATATCCTTTAAGTTAAAAACCCATCCTACGAATACGTTCATTATCACCGGTAGCCAGTTCGGCTACCGATCTCGCGGTTCTAACTTACTGAACCCGTTCCTTCAACGACTTACTCGGTGTGAATTTAACAGCCTTGGACGCTGGGATCTGCATCTTTTCTCCTGTACTCGGATTCCGGCCTTCCCGGGCTGCTCGATCAACTACCTTAAAACTCCCAAATCCAACGAGAGAAATTGAATCCCCCTTCTCAAGAGCTGAGCAAAATCCTTCGATGACCGCTTTCTGTGCCTGTTCTGCGATTTTCTTAGTAATGCCTGTTTTCTCACAAACCAATTTCGCCAAATCTTCTCTGTTCATTTCTTTCCTCCTTTTGTCCAAAACGCCCCGGACAGATAGAACTTCCGTTATACTGTTTACTTTTTTCTCCTCTTTGGCACGCTTTTGCTCTGACCTTTACTGATCCATTTATCAATAGCTTCTTTGTCAAACCGCCAGACTCTACCGACCCGAACTGCAGGGATCTTACCTTCGGCGGCATATTTACAAATTGTAATCTCGTGTAACCGCAAAAACTTCGCCAATTCTTTGGTGGTCATGATCTCAGGCATAAAACGTCCTCTTTCCATTTCTTATTGTGCTAAATATGCTTTATAATATGCAAACTTCAGGAAATCAATGTGGAATAATAAAATACTCGATATTGGAATAATTGCTGCTCCCAGCACTGTTATACGCCTGAACAGCCACGTAAAAAGCAGCCCCTTCCCGAAGATTGACTGAAATGCCTGTTTGGGTCACCATATCAACGCTTACTATTGAAAAATGGCCAGTATACGGGTACGGGGCGTAAGATAGGGTATACCCGGTTGCGCCTGCTATTGCGGTCCAGGAAGCAGTAACAGTGGTTCCGGCTGTCGTCACTGTTAAGATGGGTGCTGCTAAGGATTGATATACTAAATATGCAGTCTCACAGGCGACTCGTGCGGAGGTGTACTTTATCCGCATATAGCCGCCTTCTCCCCAGTCCGTCCCCCAGCTATTTCGAAGTATCCAGTAGCCGTCACCTCCATTATCATCCCAACCCACAAGGGCGATTATATGGTTAGTTTTTGTATAATAGCAGGGAATGGAAGGGCAGGAGGTTTTCGAGTCCTGGTAAATACCCCCGCTATAGGCGGAAAAAGCGCTCCCTACATATACTGCAGCATCAATAACACCGTATGTCATGATGGCGGTCTTTATGGCGTCAATATCGTTGCAGCCAACACGGTGCCAGGACTGGAAGGTCGTGCGCGGGGCACCCCAGGAAGAGGCTTGACATACCTGTTCGTGGTCTGTGTATGGGTAAGCATTATCATTGCATACCCCGTATTTGACCAAACCGGTAAGCTCCTGATAGTCATAGTCCGACCCGTCGCAGCCATCGAAACCGGAATAATAATCTGACAGGCAGAATGCCACAAAGGCCTCCGAAAAATCGGCGCAGTTGCCGTCATATTTGCCATTGGCCCAGTTATAGGCGCCCTCTGCCGCGGCACAGGCGCCGAAGGCATAGCAGGCGCCACAGCTGCCCTGATTCCGGATAGGGCCTATATAGGAGTGCCCATTATAGTTTCTCCAGTCAAAAGATGAAGGCAGTTGCCCCTCTCCAAGGTGCCTGTCTAAGGGACTGCTCCCATCATAACCATCTGACATCTGAGGTAAAAGCGGGGCGCTACGACTAAAGAAGTCTCGTTTTTCCGTAGCAGGCATATCAAAGACCCAGTTGTTATCTACCGTAAATTCATACCCGTTGTGTTCTATCTTGGCCCTGATTTCCTCAAGATTATCTCCCGGTTCAAAGCTCAATATCTCCGCAGGTTCAGCAAAGGAAGCTGCTGGAAAAAAAGAAAGAGCTGCAAAAAATAGAATCATCAAGAGCGATGTTTTCTTGCGCATTTCCATATATCCCCTATTCCTGTTTGACTGTGACTCTTACTTCAAAAGTCTTAATCGGGGGCCTGTTTTTCTCAAATGGCCGGTGATAGATCAACTTTAGCGATGTTTTCCCTGCCTCGGCAGCCTCAAAACGCAGGATTATGTTACCATTGGAGCCCCGAGCCTTTCTATCAGGCTTGAACTCTGTTTCACCAACCTGTTTCAGAATCCCTTTATCAGGCGAGGCCACATCCCATATATAACCCGTTGCGGGGTTGCCCCTGAGCGCCACCTCTAAGATATCGCCTACGCCTATTTCAACTGTTCGACCGAGATCTTCCTCTCTCAATTGCACCGTTACCGGTGCAGGATGACCAAGTGAAACTACGAGTAAAGTGATAATAAAAGGCAGCGTGTACATTTTAAGATATTTTGGCATAGGATAACCTCTTGAATAGAGGCTTGATGGTTGCTTATACATTAGCTGATGCAATAACAAAAACTGCTTTAAGTCAAGGAAAATCGACTCCCGAAACTTCCTTGGAATCATCGATTTGTCCATTAAAGCAAGTAAAGGGATCTTTGATTTAACCTCGAAAAATCCTCTATGGTATCCAAGCCGCGAGACCCGCTAAAAGCCCCTTAACCCGGTTTTCAACACTCAGGAGATCGCTCTCGTTGGGACGCCCGCGAATATCACCCAGCCTCCCATTGATATTAGGCTCCTCTCTTTTATGAAATTCGCCGACAATGTTCCACTCACCCGTTATCTGGCATCCTAAATGCCCCAGGAAAGAGCTGAACCATTTCGTCAGAGGCACTGCCTCATTTTCTCCTATATGAGTACCCGAAAAAGTGCAGAAGCTCACGGCAAATTTTCCCGGCCTGAGCGGGGCCGAAGGCTGGATCCTGGTTTTATGATACTCGCCGAGCTTTTTCATGACGAAATCTCTCATTGTATTCGTCGGCCCCCAGGCTATTACCGGGGAACCCAGGAACAGAAGGTCGTAATCGTAGAGATCCAGATCAGTGTCCCCGGAGACCTTGACAAATTCGCTCTCGATCCCTCCCTCGCCTAAAGTGCTGTGGATCCGTTCCGCGACCTTCTCCGTGTTGCCGCCCAGCGAATCGTACAAAACAAGCGCCTTCATAGTTCCCCTCCTTTTGTTAATAATTCACTGAAAAGAGCAAAAGAGACTAACAGGAACTCCACTATCGAACCTTCATCAATGTGAGACCTTGTCGAATGGCAGGTATCATCTCAGAGTTCCTGCAAATGTCGATTCCTTTGCTATTAATAGTCTTTAGCATAGACGAGATGTGGTTCGATGTCAATTCAGGCCGATTTCGAGAGAGTCAACCGTAAGCAAGATTTTGCTTGACAGTGATAGGATGTGCGATGTTAAATGTTGTTCAGAGACAATAACCCACCACTAATTCAACAACAAAAACCCAACCTTTTCCCCTTCAAACCTTATGACGGGGTGATGCCATGACTACAAAGGATTTCAAACGAAAGCTCAGCGCTATCTTCAGCGCGGATGTGGCAGGTTATAGCCGGATGATGGGTGAAGATGAGGCTGCAACCGTCGAGGCTATCACCGCCTGCCGGGAAATTTTGGGCGGGCTGATCAGACAACACCGGGGCCGGGTTGTGGACTCCCCTGGAGATAACCTGTTGGCTGAGTTCGGCAGTGTGGTCGACGCTGTTCAGTGCGCGGTGGCCGTTCAGAAGGAGTTCCAGGCCCGCAACTCAGAGTTGCCTGAAAACCGGAGGATGAAATTTCGCATCGGCATCAACTTAGGGGATGTCATTGAGGAAGAAGAGCGGATCTATGGTGATGGAGTCAATATCGCAGCCAGATTAGAGGCTCTGGCAGACCCTGGAGGTGTCTGCGTTTCTAAAACAGCCTTTGATCATATTGAGACCAAGCTGCCGCTGGGGTATGAGTATTTAGGGGATCAGACCGTCAAGAACATAGCCAGACCGGTGGGGGCTTATCGGGTATTAATGGAACCAAGGGTTACGGTGGCCGGAGAGGTCAACAAGGAAAAAGCGGTGCCGGTTGGAAGACGAAAGGCTATCTTAGCCGGGGGTGTTGCTTTAGCACTGGTGGTTATCGCTGCCTTGATCTGGAATTATTATTTTCGACCTCCTCCAATGGAGGTTGCCTCAGTAGAAAAGATGGCCTTTCCCCTGCCTGAGAAACCCTCCATTGCCGTGCTTCCGTTTAGCAACCTAAGTGGTGACCCCACACAGGATTACATAGCTGACGGGAT
>JAOZQV010000482.1 GCA_029932035.1 Deltaproteobacteria bacterium
TCAAGTTCGGTGAACCGGACCACATCAATTTTGCCGCCAAACTTTACGGCCTTCTCTGGGATACCGATATAGACCTGCTTTTTTTCACCGGGAAGAGTCGAACCACCCGTTACGGTCTGGATTTTGCCAGAAATATCACAGAAAACCTTGCGGTTCACGGCGAGTTTGCGTGGCTCCCCGGAGTTGATAAAAAATCCATAGACAGCCAGGGGCGTCTCTACACCAAAGAAGCGGATATCATGAAGTATCTTCTCGGTGTTCGATATCTTACCACCAACAATATGACGTTTATCCTTGAATACTATCATAATGGCGCAGGTCTTGACGACGACGATGCTGATAATTTTAACAGGTTTGTTGACAGGGCATACGACAAGTATCTTTCCACCGGAAATAGTTCTGACCTTAACAAGGCAGCTAAGTTATCCCAAGGATCTTTATCTACCTTCAAACCGTTCCGCAACTACCTCTATTTTCGAGCCAGTTGGAACGAACCATTCGATATCCTTTACTTTACCCCGGCAGTTTTCTCGATAATCAATTTAAACGATCGAAGCCTGACTATAACTCCGGAACTTCTGTACAACCCCATAACCAATCTGCAATTAAGATTACGTGGCGGCCTTCTGATAGGAGGCAAGAATACCGAATTCGGCGAAAAGCAGAATGACTATAAAGTGGAATTGCGGGTCAGGTATTTTTTTTAAGGAGTCAGGCATGTGGGAATTCAGACAGATACTTAACCTCTTCTTTCCCTCTCTCTTCATTGACAAAAAAGAGCAGGACCCCGCCCATTATGAAGAAAAGCGAGACAGAAGTAATGCTTATTCGTGATGCTATGTCACTGGAATATCCCATCGATCTTATTAAAAGACCTACTCCACCCATGAAGACCGGACCGATAACAGCGGCGAATTTTCCTATCATATTATAAAACCCGAAATACTCGGCAGACTTGTCATGGGGAATTATCCTGGCAAAAAAGGATCGGCTTAGAGCCTGGATACCGCCTTGGACCAGACCCACGATAATGGCAAGAACATAGAACTCCGTGCTGCTCTTCATGAAAGCGGCCCATACGGAGACAAAGAGGTAAACTGCAATGGCGACAAAGATCGCCCTCTTGGCCCCTGCCTTACCTCCAAGGTAACCGAATCCTATTGCCGATGGAAAGCCGACAAATTGAGTAATGAGGAGGGCAACGATTAAGTCATTGGATTTAAACCCGATGGAGATACCGTAATCGACCGCCATACGTATAACGGTGTTCACGCCATCGATATAGAGCCAGTAAGCCACAAGAAACAAAAAAATGGTCTTAAGATAGCGGATCTCCTGAAAAGTCTCCCTTAATTGATTGAACCCGGCCTGTACCACATTCCTTTCAGATTTTGCCTCTATGGCAGCCGGTTCCCTTACAAACAACATCAACGGGATCGAGAAGACCGCCCACCAGATACCTACTGTGAGAAACGCGAATCTTACCGCTTCTCCTGGACCTGTAAATCCAAATGTTGCGGGGCTCAAGGTCATCCATACATTCACGGCGAAAAGGATGCCTCCGCCGAGATAGCCCAAAGAAAAACCGAGCGCTGATATAAAATCCAGTTTTTTTTCAGACGCTACTCCCGTGATCAGTGCATCGTAGAAAATGTTCCCCCCTGAAAACCCGACAGTTGCAAAGACATACAACAGGACGGCCGTGGGCCAGTTCCCTTTGGAAACCATGTATAGGGCTAAGGTCATCACGATGCCGACAAACGCAAAAAAGAGGAGAAACTTCTTTTTTGAGCTGCCTTTGTCGGCAATTGCCCCCAATACGGGTGCGCACAGGGCCACAACAATACCTGCAACTGAATTTGCCAGTCCTAACCGGGCGGTGCTCAATGTGGTATCAGTGCCGACACTCCAGAACTGCTTGAAAAAGATCGGGAAGAATCCCGCCATAATGGTGGTGGCAAAGGCCGAATTGGCCCAGTCATACATGGTCCATCCGAAGATTGCCTTTTTGTCGTTGATTTGCATAGGTTGCAGGTTAGCCAAATCGGAACAGATGCTTTACGGCGCTCCATCCCATCTTGCGACGCAGAATACCGAGCTGGTCCTGCAGGGGAAGGTCTTTTGGGCATACATCCTCACAGGCCAAGAGCCCCATGCAACCGAAGATGCCCTCATCTGTGCCGATAACCTCGAAATATTCCCTTTCCTTCCGCTGATCTCTCGGGTCTAACATGAAGCGGGCAATACGGTTCAGGGCAACGGCCCCAACGAAATCCTCCCGCATATTTGCGGTGCCGCACGATGCCACACAACAACCACATTCCACACAACGCTCCAATTCGTAGATCTCCTCGGCTAAGGAGTTGTCCATCTTCTCTTCCTCGGCATTGGGATCCAGGATTTTGTCGGTGTGAATCCACGAACCCATCTTTTCGTTCATGCCCCTGAACCAGGTGCCTGTGTCTACAGAGAGGTCTCCTATCAACTTGAATACAGGGAGGGGCATAAGGGTAATCTCGGTCGGGAGTTCTTTGGTGAGGGTCTTGCATGCGAGATCGGGTCTCCCGTTGATTATCATTGCGCAAGATCCGCAGATGCCTGCGCGACAGCAAAAATCGAACTGAAGTGATGGGTCCTGCTCT
>JAOZQV010000115.1 GCA_029932035.1 Deltaproteobacteria bacterium
CCCCGGGATGATCAACCACGGAATAGAGGAGCTTTTCTATTCCTATAAGTTGTCCGGCTAAGGTCATAGGCCCCTGAACTGTCCCGACAACTGCCGTTTCTTCACCCACCTCATCTTTGAGGATACTGCATGCCTCCAGGATGACGGGCATTCTTCCATCTTCTTCAGGGTTAGGAATCGGTAGATATTTCCAATCATGAATATTAGTTAGACAGTATTCATCAATATGTGGGTACGCATCATCATTGTAAGATATCTTTGAGCCGATCGCTTCAGCTTCAAGGGAATTGTCGGCAAATGCGGCTACACAATCGTAGCCAAATCGCTTCCATGCCTCTAATTGACAAAAGGCCAGCAATTCTCCGCTGTTTAGATAGTCCTTCAAAGGGATATGATTTATCCTGGAAGCAAACCCAAAAATGTGCGAAAAGACAGGCGCCCTGTCTGTTTTCTCAAAACTAATGGTGGATTTTATACGATCGATGGATTTCATGATTCAGATGCTTTTTATGTAATGCAGGCCATCAAAGACAGTATCTGCCACGAAGTCCACATTAAGATATGCCGCACTTGATTGTTTGAGTGCGGCCCCGCCGGCAATAATCTTAACTGTGTGAAGCCCTTTATCCACTGCAACCCTTCTTACATCTCTCACATGAGGGATGGCCGTGGTAATCAGACTCGATACCCCAATAAAACCTGCTTTATTATCAATAGCTGCCATGATAAGATCACCGGGATCCACGTCCTTCCCCATATCCATAATCTCGTATCCATAGGATCTCATAACCATTGAAAAAATATTTTTCCCTATCTCATGCATATCCCCTTTGATAGTCCCCAAAATGATCTTTTTCCTCGGATATAAGTCAGTATCGAGAAATATCTTGTCTTTTGTTATTCCTTCAGCACAAAGATAGTCGACAACATCCATGGCAGCCCTTCCTGCCAGCATCAGCTCTAAAAGACAGAATTCCCGAATAGTGCATTTTTTGTCCAGATACTCCATCGCCTTTGTCACGCCATCAATGATGATCTCTTCAGACTTAACGCCCGTGTTGATAAGAGCCTTAGCGATTTCTACAGCATCTTCGTTTTCTCCTGCAATAATAGCTTGCCTAATGTGTTTACTCGTCATTGCCTCTTGTCCTTGATATTCCGACAGCTTAATTAGAATCAACCTTTTGTTAAATGTAACTTCTAAATTTTGAGCAATAAGACGCCGGTTTATGCAAGAACGAGCATAGGGAAGTTAAGGTTGAGTGTCAAGTAGGAATTCAATAGCGATTTTAAGGTGTTTGAGTTTTTTTGAAAATGAATGCCCAAAATATGGGGCAACAGGAATAGAGACGAGGACAGGTGCGGCGGCTGCCGGGCAGGGAATTCATCTTGACACAATAAGACCGATTTTCTACTATCCCCGTGGCAAACGCTGGATGAAGTGCAGAAAGACGTAAGATGAAGGGTTCAAAGGTTCATAGCTCATCGAAAACCTAAAACGATCAGAGCCAAGGTGAACGAAAGAAAGGCTTTATGAAAAATAGAAGTTTGAAGATACGCAGAAACGATCCATGTCCGTGCGGAAGCGGAAAGAAGTATAAGAGATGCTGCCTGCACAAGGAAAACTCAAAAAATATAGACGCGGGTAAGGAACTGTATTTCCAAAAATACAGTATCAGGCTTAAGGAAGAAAAGGACATAAATGGTATCAGAAAGGCAGGACGTCTGGCCTTAGATACCCTTGATCTGGTGGAGTCACAAATAAGACCGGGGATTACGACCGATGATATTAACACCCTTGTCCATGACTTCACCATAAAAAACGGCGCTATCCCCGCTCCATTAAATTATCGCGGTTTTCCGAAAAGCGTCTGTGTATCCGTCAATAACGTAATCTGTCACGGCATCCCTGAAGAGCGGGTTTTGAAGGATGGGGATATTGTCAATGTAGATGTCACTCCCATCTTGAACGGCTATTATGCTGACGTCAACAAGACCTTTTTCGTGGGGACACCGGGACCTGATGCGCAGAAAATTGTAAAGGTAGCCCGAGAATGCCTGAAAAAAGGGATGGCTGCCGTCCAACCCGGGAACAGCATCGGAGATATCGGCTGGGCCATTCAGAATTATGGGGAAGGTCAAGGGTGCTCGGTTGTCAGAGAATTTGTAGGGCACGGTGTCGGTTTTGAATTTCATGAACCTCCCCAGGTCCCACACTACGGCCGTAAAGGAGAGGGCATAATCCTGATTCCAGGTATGGTATTCACCATTGAACCTATGATCAACCTCGGTAAAAAGGCTCTGAACATCTTAGACGATAACTGGACTGCCGTAACCCGGGACGGCTCCCTCTCAGCACAGTTTGAACAAACCATCCTTGTCACGGACAATGGCTTCAAGAGCCTCACCCCCTTTGATCTGTAATAGAGATTACGTTTTATCGGATGAATCTGATCGAACAGGCAAAAGATTTGGGTTTTGTTGCCTTAGGCCTTTCCCGGCCCGGAGAACCCTTATTTTTTGACAGGTTCTGTGCATGGATTTCCTCCGGCAAGCAGGGAGAGATGGACTGGATGGGGAGGCATCTGGATCTAAGGAAAAATCCTGCAAGGCTGCTTGAAGGCTGTGAAACAGTCATCAGCCTCGCCTATCCCTACTCTCACAAAAAGCCATGCACACCTGAAGGTTTTTCGGCAGCAAGGTACAGTGAGCCCCACAAAATTGACTATCATAACCGCTTGAGGAAACTAACTAAGATATTAGGGAGAACAGTCAAACAACAATACCCTGGGGCAAAAACAAGGGTCTGTGTTGATTCGGCCCCCATACTTGAGAGGAGCTTTGCCTACAGCTCAGGGATAGGATTCATAGGAAAGAACAACATGCTCATAATACCAGGCTATGGATCATTCCTTTTTCTGGCGGAAATCCTGACAACCGCTTCCATTCCGCATCCCGAGACTGAATTTATGGAGAGTCGATGCGGTTCATGCACCAGATGCATAGATGCCTGCCCCACCGGTGCGCTGGAAGCTCCTTACAGTGTGAATGCCTCCAAATGCTTATCATACCTGACTATTGAAAAGAGCGACACGGTTGACGATGATACGGGGAAAAAAATGGGCAATTGCTTTTTTGGCTGTGATGTCTGCCAGGAGGTCTGCCCGCTAAATGAAGTTGATAAATCTAAAGCTGAAGTCCTCCCCTCAATAAATGCCATACTCAAAATGGAGGACGAGGCTTTCAAAGAGACCTTCGGAAAAACAGCCTTTGCCCGTGCCGGCCTCACTAAGATCAAAGGGAATATAATGAATCTGAGGCAATAATGGACTTCTGTGATCTTAATTGCCAATACGCAACATGGCCTGAAGATGAGACCTTAGACGGGTCAGGAAGCTGCAGGACTTTTCAGGCAATTTACTGCACTATAAAAAAACGGCATGTTCACAAAAACATGCCGTGTCACGAAAAACAAAAGAGGCAAAAAGGGCCCCGGATCAAAAAATATAATAGACTCTCATAAGTCCGTCATTTTTAGATATTGGCTTATCGCTCCATCATACTCATGGGTCAGACGAAATACCTTCCTCGCTAATCGAAACCTGGTCTTGAGCGTAGTTTCACCTCCTGAACCCTCCATTTCCTCCAAAACCACATCATAATCGACAGGGTCAACAATAACCGTAACATCTTTAAAATTCTTGGCCGAAGATCGAAGCATAGAGGGCCCACCGATATCGATATTTTCAATCGCCTCTTCTAAGGTGACCCCTTCTTTAGCAACAGTTTTTTCAAACTGATAGAGGTTGACTACCACCATATCAATACCCTTTATCCCATGCTCCTTCATCATCCTGACATGTTCGGGGTTGTCTCGCAGACCCAGAAGCCCTCCGTGAACCTTGGGATGAAGAGTCTTGACACGGCCATCCATCATCTCCGGAAATCCGGTATATTCGGATATATCTGTAACCGTAATTCCGCCCTGACGCAGCGCTTTCGCGGTTCCCCCGGTGGAAAGTATCTCAATATCAAACCTTGAAAGGGCTGTTGCAAAGTCCACAATCCCTTTTTTATCGGTGACGCTAATAATGGCCCTTTCGATTTTACTCATCTGTCAAATCTCCTTTTTCCAATTTCACCCTTATCTCAATTCACTTTGTTGTCATCGTCTGATACGGGGAAGGGGACCTTGACAAAATCAACACCCTCATCTTTCAAGGTCTTTTCCTCATCAGCGGTTGCTGACCCGCGTATGCTCCTTTTTTCGGCCACGCCGTAATGGATTTTCAGCGCCTCTGCGGCAAATCCGGCGCCAACATCCTCGGAGTTGTTTTTTACATATTCCACCACCTCTTTTGCGAGCCGCTGGTAATCAATGGTTTCCTGGTTAGACAAAGAAGCAGGTTGCGATTTTTTTACGGCAACAGGCGACATGACTTTCTTTACGTTCGAATCTTCACAGTACGGGCAGCTAACAAGATCATGAACATTCTGTTCTTCAAATGATTCATAACTGTCAAACCAGCCCTCAAATATATGTCCCTGGGGACACTCCAAATCAAATACGATCATCTGTAGTTTATTCCTCCATCAGGCGTCTCAGGATTTTTTGTGAATATTCGGATTACCTCGCAACCCCTCTTTTTCCCCCTGAAAAGGGCCTTGGATAAGCCACCGCTGATGGACATGTGAGCCCCCAACAGCGGCATGTTATCTCTCGGCATACAGAACAGCTAAGATTCTGGTCCTCTTTTCGCCGTGGCACTTGACGAGATGAGGGACCATGGAATCATAATATATTGAATCACCTGGTTCAAGGATATGGATTTCCTCGTCAAGTCGGACTTCCATGGCTCCTTCCAACACGTAGATGAATTCCTGCCCGTCATGTGTGGATCTTTCCTCCTCTGTTTCAGCAGGATCAAGGGACACAAGAAAAGGTTCCATATGCCTGTTTGTCTTATGGGGCGCTAAAGATTCATAGCCATAACCGTAATGCTCTCCCTTTTTGGAATCGTATCGAGATACCACCTTCCGGTCACTCTTCCGCACAATAGTATATGCCCGATCCTCTTCCCCTGATATAAAGTAACCCATTTTCAGGTTAAGGGCCTTTGCCAGCTTTATTACAATCCCCAAGGGAGGCGCTAAGCTCCCGCTCTCGATCTGCTCCAAAAGGGCAACATCCAAATCAGTCCTCTGTGAAATATCCTTGAGACTGAGATTACGGCCTTCCCTGACCGCCTTGACGCGTTCGCCGACATTTACCTGAATATCTTCCTGAGGCGGTTCCTGACTGATGCTGTCCAAAAAATCCTTTTCTTGATCTCTTTTGCCAAACTGGCTGCTTGCGTCGGCCATAAAATCGCGGTGGGCATCATGGGCATCAGCCTGGTCGTTTCTTTCTTTCATAATCCTTTTCCCTATCCCAACCCGGTTAAACCGAGGTTGGCAGATTGATGAGATTCAAATCTATCATGTTCTAATATCCACGGTCAAGAGTCACTCAAATACCGTCAGAACAAACCCTATAACTATCTGGAGATATGGATAAATCATATCAGGGTCAAATCCGAAATCCCTACGGCCCAGAGACCGATCCCGCAGGGCGGGACTTCAATTCTAAACAATATGGATCAGGCTTCAAGTACAAAAATGACTTCCATTCTAACACGGTACTCACTAAGGGTATCATTTTCAACCGCTACCCTCTGCTCGAGAACCCTTAGTCCGGTAATCCCCCTTAATGTCTTGCTTGCCCTTTCAAACCCGACCCTGATGGCATCATCAAAACTAATTGTAGAGGCTCCGATGATCTCCGAAACTCTTGCTACGCGCTCCATAAGATAACCTCCTTATTCATATGGATATTGGACCTACCATCCTTGCCAAAAGACTATATCTTGACACCAATGAGTCACAAGACTATTGTATTAATCGCTTGCAAAGCTAAAGGATAAAATCAAAAAAATCAATGATTTTTTCAAGCATCCTATTGAAAGGAAGGTCTTGTAGCCATGTTGGAGAAACAATATATCGTTGACGATCTGACATTAAACGAATCATGGAGGATGTTTCAGATCATGGCCGAATTCGTAAAAGGCTTTGAAGTGATGCCCGATGCCTATCCGGCGGTCACCATCTTCGGTTCGTCCAGGATCAAGCCCAAGAGCGTTGTCTATAAAGATACGTTAAAGGTGTCTCGTCTGTTAGTTGAGAGCGGATTTAACATCATCTCCGGTGGAGGGCCAGGCGTTATGGAGGCGGCAAATCGGGGAGCCGCCGAGGCAAAAGGCAAATCGGTAGGTCTTCACATCGAGCTTCCAAACGAGCAAGCGCCCAACAAATATGCCAATATCCGGCTCGCCTTCAAGTATTTTTTTATCAGGAAGGTGATGTTTGTGAAATATGCGGTTGCCTATATTATCATGCCTGGCGGGTTCGGCACCCTTGACGAGCTTTTTGAGGCCCTAACGCTTATTCAGACAAAGAGGATCAGATATTTCCCTGTAATCCTGATGGATTCCCAATTCTGGGCAGGGCTCTTGGATTGGGCCAAGAAAACATTGATAAAAGAGCAGACTATTTCTGAAGCGGACTTTGATATATTCAATATAGTGGACACTCCGGAAGAAGCCGTCGCTATTATAAAGAGAAGAATTGTTATCTAAACCGATGCAAAGGGAAGTCAAGAAGTTCAGGTCGTTGCTCAACAGATTTGGGGTAAAGCTGTCATGGGATCAGACCCATAAGCTGAACATCTTTTTAGATGAGTTAGGGGAATGGAACAAAAAATTGAACCTGACAGGCCTCTCTTCCCGGCAGAGCATTATAAACGAACTCCTGATCGATTCCATGATGCCAACCTCTTTTGTGCCTGACGACGGGCGCCTCCTTGACATTGGTTCAGGGGCAGGTTTCCCCGCAATTCCGATAAAAATCTGCAAACCCAGCCTTAAATGTCAACTCATGGAACCTAATTCAAAAAAGATCAGTTTCCTTAAACAGATCATCCGGCTCGCAAAACTCGAAGATATCGAAATTATAAAGGGACGTATTGAAGAAAGGAAAGGGCTGCTTCATCCTGAAGGATATGATGTCATAACATCGAGGGGTCTGGCGCCTCTACCCCAGTTCCTGACATGGGGCGCTCCGCACCTGGCGCCCGGCGGGTTAATAGTGGCCTTTTTGGGTAGCCAGAGTCAAGAAGCCCTGAAGAAAAGTGCGGACATTATCAGAAAATACCGTCTTTTCCCTTTCAAATCGATCTCTTATTCTTTATCCGGAAAGTCGTCGGGGAGAAACCTCCTGATTTTGAAAAGGCGCTGCAATAATACCTAACCGAGATAAAAAGAAACAGAAAAGGTCTCACGCAAAGGCGCAAAGACGCGAAGGTTTTTGAGTAGATTCATCTTAAAGGCCCCTTGCCTTATCCCCTTCGTTAGGGATCTCTCTTCCCACTGAGTCTGAGGCGGTAATCTGGCAAAACGCTGTTTGTGTGCCTATTGCCATGCTGTGCCCATTTATACTCTGAAAGGGGACAAGCACAGGGGGCCTTAGCATTACCCTATTTAACATACTTAAAAGAAACATTTAGCCTTGTCCGGAACGATGTCACCTGCCCGTTTTCAATGGTCATATCCAGTTTAGTCACTTCAGCGACTCTTAGGTCTTTTAGGCTCTCACCTGCCGTCCCAACAGCTGTCCTTGCCGCTTCTTCCCATGATTGGTCACTCGTCCCAACTAACTCGATAATTTTGTATGTGCTTCCAGCCATTTTTATCCTCCTCTTAGTTGAATAACGTTACAGCTACCACCACATAACTTGAAAAATTTCACCTCCTTTCTATTAGAGATATTTTTCACAATCTATATTTATCTATAGTATATCAAATTATCCAATTCTTTCCAAGATTATATTTTGGCGGACATCAAAGTCAAGGGTAAAATTGCCAGATATTCGAAACAGAATCTCTACCGCAGGGCTATTGACAACAGTTTAAAGTTGAGCTATTATTCTTACGAATCTGACCAAGACAATTTTGAGAAATAACATGATCGGTTTTCGCAATGGAGATGCCAAAACCCCATCCGGGTCTATCTGTTTGACCTGGATGGGGTTTTTTTACTACTAAAAGGGCAGAAATATATGCTGAACTCAAAAGACTATTTATCTTTAGACGGCCTCGGGACCGCACTTAAAACACTCACATTGTTTCCCTGGCCAAGCCGCGAATCCGAGGACTTTGGCTCATCACTCATATGGTTCCCTGTCATCGGACTTTTATTGGGACTGATCCTCTACGCGATAAACATTCTATGGGGGCTGTTGCCTTTCATCCCGTGGTCTGGGGGGGCTGCACTGCTCTTGTTAGCTATGGACATTTACCTGACAAGGGGATTGCATCTTGATGGGTTGGCGGATTGGGCCGATTCCATAGGGGGGTTTTTTCAGAGGGAGAAAAGACTGTCGATCATGAAAGACACCTCCCTCGGGACCTTTGGAGTCCTGGCGCTGCTTGTAGCCCTACTCGCCAAATGGCTCGCCTACGAGAGACTCGTATCATGCGGTTCTGTTATCTGGCTCTTAATTATATTCACTCTTTCGAGAAGTATGATGGTGGAACTTATGACAACCCTCCCTTATGCGCGCGCTGAGGACGGGATGGGGCAGCCATTTGTTGCCCAGGCTTCCACCCGGAACAGGGTCCTGTCACTTGTTGTATCTATCGTCTTTTGTATCCCTTTTGGGCCACTCTCTTTTTTACTTTTTTTCCTCGGATGGCTTGAGACAAAGTTGTTTGGGATTCGTTGCAGGCATGAATTCGGCGGTATTACCGGAGATCTGCTTGGAACCGCCAATGAGATGGTGGAGATCACACTGTTAATGATATGCGCAATTTTGGGTACAAGCCTCATCTCCTATACAGGTTGGGGGTGGGCATTCTAATTAGTATCAATTTTTCATTAAATGAATATATTTGCTTGACTTGTGTAAGTTTTTAGTTTATTGCTACTTCTCAGTACTCATATTATTAACCCTAAATTAAAGGAGGGGGCATGGCAACTGTAAAACAAATTCAACTTAGATTGCAGCGTTCTAAGAAAAAACTTGCACGACTTAACAAAGAAGTAACAGCTACAAAGGGTAATATCAAAAAATTAGAGTCCGCGCTTAAAAAGGCTAAAGCAGCAGACAAGGCAGCAAAGGCCAAAAAGAAAAAACCCGTGGCTAAGAAAAAATCAGCAGCCAAGAAAAAACCGGTGGCAGCTGCCAAAGTGAAGAAACCAGTAGCTAAGGAGAAAACAGCAAAGAAACGAAAATCTGCAAAGAAAAAAAAGTAGCCGTTTTTTCTATAGTTATTTTTCGTCGAGCACTTAATCCCGGACGGGTAGCAGGGAGCCCCTTGCCAAGGGTTTTGTACGCATTTACATGGCCCCTAATGTTTAAAGGAAAAGCCCCATGCTCTTAGCTGAATCTCCATTCTCGCCCTGTGACTCCCCGGCCAGAAGTGCCTGCCACACAAGGGGCAGAAGCTGATATTGGCCCTGTTTTGATAAAGGACATATTCAGGGATCTTTGCACCGGCGATCCCTTCACGGGCTTGCCTCAAAACGGCGTTACATATCAAACATCTGCTGAACCAGACTGAACGAGCAGGTTCAAGATGGAGTTCCCTCTTCAGTTCCATCAATTGCTCACTTACCTGATTGCCACGGATCAAAACAGCAGCATTGTCTAATTTTTCACCCCTCATTTTATGCCGGGTAAGAAGTATTCTCCCCTCCCTCACAAACATATCAATCTCCCCAGGGTGATAACGAGGCTGATAATGGGTGTCGTAGCCTAAAACTCTGAGCCATTTGGCCAATTTGCCTACCATTGAATCAGCTACAAATTTCCATTCTTTCTTTCCCTGTTCCATGACATGACCCGAACTATTGATGGCC